>CAMIYN010000005.1 GCA_946403075.1 uncultured Lachnospiraceae bacterium
ATGTATACTATCCCCTTAGACTATTTGTATACCATGTTAGTCTTTACAAAAGGTTCGCCCCTACATTTTCCATTTCGTATCTACTTTCTAACTCTACTATCTTGCTATGGGCTCGCGATGCTTCGCCACTACATTGTTTTTCGTTCGTCCCTACGGATAACACTACTGTCTTGTTGCGGGCTCCCAATGGTTCGCCCCTACAATTTTTTTCGGGTTCGACCCTATTTTTTTGGGTTCACACCTGTGACTAACTCCACTTTCTTGCTATGGGCTCGCGATGCTTCGCCCCTACCTTTTCCAGTTCGCACCTACTTTTTTCGTTTGTCTCTATGTTTTTTTGTTCATCCCTATGGCAATGGTAAACCATAATTATAAACTACACCATCTTTTGATCTCAAAGTTCCATCACTTCCAAATACATAAGTTGAACCATCTATTATTCTCTCTCCTGTCTGCACCGTTCCTATGTTTGCACCTTTCTCTTCGAGATAATATATGTATCCATTATATTGTGTGAGTCCTGTTTGCATATTCCCTTTACTATCAAATATATAATCATAATATCCACCATTTGATTCTAATCTTCTATATGTGTTTGTGAGAGGTAGAACTTGTCCCATTTGGTTTGTTTCAAGGTATTGCCACCCATCTGTTTGTGTATTTTGTACCCATCCTGTTCTATTTGCAGCCTCATTTACTTGTGCAACGAGAACTCCTTGATTGTTAAATAAATATGAAACTCTACCCGAAGTATCTTTGTCATAAGCCAATGCTCCTCTTCTGCCACCTGATTCTAACATATAATAACTATTTCCTTTATATGTAATATTACCAGTCATCATATATCCATTTGCATCAAACATAAAATAATCTTCGCTATCTTGTCCATATATTCTAAACATATCACCAGCCAAATACTCATTAGGTTGCGAACCGTGTGTATTCTTTTGATATCTCCATCTATCTGTATTTGGTTCATAAACCCACATACCACCTGCTTTGCATTCAACAGTTTCTCCATCTTTTATTAAAGCTCCTGTTGTAGTGTCAAAGTTATACATCCTTCCATTTATATTTACCGTTCCTTTTGCGATAGCTCCTTTGTTTAGAGAAGTGCTAAGTAAATAATAGATTTCACCATTTGCTTCTGTGAATCCTGTCTTCATATATCCTTCCTTGTCAAACTCAAAAATCTGTTCTCCATCATTCCATCCAATCCTATAAAATCCATCAGCAAGATATAATACAGAAGCATCTGTTTCAAATGAATAATTATTTATACTATATGTGTTTCCATTATTAAAGAAATCGTTATTATTCGTAAATATGTTATTTAGATTTGCAGCATATTGCCATTTATCTATTGTATCTCTATAAACCCAAGTTCCCTGATTATACAAAGTCTGATCTGTTAGTGGCCCTTGCACTGCAGGTTGTTGATTTAATGAATTTAATGCACCAGCACCTGAAGTTCCACCTCGGCTGCTACCACCTCCAGGGTTATTAGAGTTTCCTGAGTTATTGTTTGTGTTTGTTCTACTCCATATTGCATACAAGAATATTGTATCATCATCTGTAAGACCTGTTTGGTAAGTTTGTAAAGCAAAGCTTGTCCCATTGCCATTTGCCTCTGTATTATATGAACTTATATAAGTATTTGCCGAATCTGGATTAAATACTTGAGTTAGTGTAAATGCTTCTCCATGTGTTGCTATGACAACCGATTGTGTTGCACCTGTAGCTGTTTTTCCACCACCATTAGCATCGAAAGTTATTGTATAAGGTAAACCTTTCCATGTTGGTGTAAGTTTTACTTCTGAGTTTCCATACTTCGTCAAATTCCTAACTCTTGCAGTTCCATCGCTTTCAAGCTTTATTAGTTCTGTATTATCTCCACCTAATGTTGTTCCATCATCTGCTGTTATAGAAGATACTTTCCAGCCAGCAAGTTCATATCCTCTTCTTGTATATAAATTTGCTGGAATAATATATTCAGAGTCATAGTTTGCATTTATTGGTGTAATATCTCCTGACACAACAACACCTGAATCATTACTTTCAAATCCAACTTTATAAGATATTGGACTCCAATTTCCATACAATTGTTTTTCTTCCCCAGCATTAGGTCTTAATTTTTCTACTATCTCATCCTCATAATATGCAACAGGTCCAGTTTGACTTTCCGCATATCCATTTAGATTATACCCACCAAGTTTAAACTTATCCTTTGGTAGTCTTGCTCTATCATTGACATCTAATGGAAATGCAATATTGGAAGGTGAAGTCACATTTGTCCCAAATTGACTTTGTGGAGCATTTCCTCTAATGTTTACAGTATATGGCTCATCATATATTGCTATAAGTTCTAATAGCACATCATTTAGATTTGCAATACTACTAAACGGGGTTCCTGGTGGTATCTTTAAAAGTTTTAAATCATCTGTAAATTCAACTGGTTGTGGTTGTTCCCCTTCCTTTGGTATAGTGTGCATTGTCGCTATAATCCAATATTTAAATGGTCTTCCCTCACTATTAGCTATTTGACCTGCTGGGTCTGCTACTGCCACATTGTCTGCATCATCCATATTAATCTGTCCTATTCCATTGTGCCCTGGATGATATATTACATTTATATTATTTTTTAACCACACTGCTGTTAAAGTAACGATAGAATTACTAAATGTTGATAAATTTGCATAGTAATATATATCACCACTTGTATCGTTTTCTGGAGGTATGCTTACTGTAGCTCGTCTAAATTGAGTTGCCTCTTCCCCATTCTCTTTAATAATTTTCGTCACTAACAAATATTGTATTTTATTATTTTCAAGCGAACAAGTAATGTCTGGCAATGGATATCTCGTTCCATAAGCATTATTTTCATTAAATACTACTTTTGGATTTTCTACTGCACTTTCTACACCCTTATCAAAAACTACTTTATAAGTATTTCCTCTCCACATAAGTTTTATTTCATATTGTCCATATTTTACTGGACACAATTTTTCAACTATCTCATTTTGCTCAAATACTCTATTTGAACCATCTCCTGCAACATAACTATTAAGTGTATATCCTTCCATTGTAAAGTTTGGAAATTCTAATCTTTCTCTGTCATTTACATAAATTTCTTGCCTATACCCTGCTGGAATTACTACATTTTCGATCCCATTAATTGACTCTGGAACATTTGTATTAACTATAATCTCATAAGGTGAGTTATATATTTTTAATAATTTTACCTCATCGCCATCATTCCTTATTACTGAACCTGCTGCAATTTGCTCGTCCAAATTTGGATCAATCTTTAATAATTTTTCTTCATCTGTTAAGTCATATGGTGTGTCTGAACCATATGGTGTTATACTCTTTATAATATAATATAAGAAATCATCTCCTTCTGCATTTGATGAACCATTTCTTCCTGGTCTTGGTATCCACTGATCATCATCCCCTTTAACATCAATTGGATCCATCGCCTCTTCATTAGTATTTGGATTATCTCCAAGGTCGAAACTTATTTTTCCTTCAAGTTTTCTCCATATTGCATATAATGTGATTATGTCATTATTTCTATTACCAAGTCCATAGACAACTTCTTCATCAACGAAAGCATACTCTGTTGCAGTTGCTGATGTTGCCCATCCAACAAAGCTTGCTCCTCTTGAAGTGTAAGTATTTTTATCCAATGCTCTTGCTTCTGCTCCTACATACTCACTATCTGGCATAGAAGTCGTAGATGTCAATGTATATCCATTTAAAATATTTGGTTCATACTTGATTGTATATTTAAGCCCAGACCAAAGAGCTTTTAAAGTTACCGTTGCATTTTCATATGTAGTTAAATTAATAAATGTTTGATTTTGTCCAGTATATAACAGCTTTCTTTCCATATCTCTAAAAGGAACATATGTCCCATCTTCTTTAACAATTTTTTCAACTACCCAACCTACAAATGTTCTTCCTTGATTATAGTAATAATTTGTTGGCACATTATATGATGTGTTAAATGCACATTTGCGAAGTATTTGTGGTGAATTTGAATCCATACTTAATGGGTTTGAAACAGCAACATCCCCTGGAATATAATTTATGTAGTAATAAACTGGTTCATATTGTGCATATAAATTAAATGTTGCACCTTTTGCACCTGCAAGTTTTTCTACTATATCTCCAAGTTTATATCTTGTTCCTGCTCCTGACACATATTCGTTATTAAATCTATATCCACCACTTGTTTTATATACACTCGCCGTTGAAAGTCTTGCTCTATCATTTACATATATTTTTTGAACATAATCTGTCGTTGGTTCAACAGAAAATGGCCTCATATTTCCATTTTCATCTCTATCTCCTTTGTATACTACATCATATGGCTCATTATATATTTTTAATAATGTTATTTCATCTCCATTGTCTCTCAAGTAGTCTTTCAAATTATCTCCGGGATAAATCTTTACCAATTTCTCTTCATCAGTTAATTCATATGCATCATCAGCTGAACCACCCTTTGGTCTTATATCTTTTATTATATAATATAAGAAATCATCACCACTATCATTTTGTACTTCTCCTGGATGTTTAACTGGTTCACCTATATCTTGCTCATCCATTATGTCGTTACTATTATGTCCTGGATCAAATTTAATTGTCCCTCTGCTCTTTTTCCATACAGCATATAAAACTAATTCATATCCTTCTTCATATCCATATGGCATTCCATAAATTTGATCACCAACTAAAAACTCTGCTTCTTCTGCATTTGAATCAACAGCCCATCCCTCAAAATAGTATTCATTCACATTCCAAATACTATTAGGTACAGGTTTTTTCTCATTATTTATGATTGAATTACATACCATATTGAGAGATTCAATTTCATCATTTGGATTGTCCACTGTTGCACCTTCTGGGAAATTTGGTCTAAAGCTAACTCTATATTGCACTCCATTCCATATTGCTTTCAGTGTAACAGTTGCTTTATCATAATAAGTTAAATTTATAAAAGAACCTCCATCTGAAATCACTGTTCGGTTAAAGTCTTTATAACTAAGACTTGCTCCATTTGCTTTTGTCACTGCATCTTGAACCCAATATGCAAAGGACTTACCTGGTGCATTATAGCTATTCCTTGGGACAGTGGTTGAAACATTATATTTTGCTACTGGTGTTGGTAATAATGGAGGATCCATACTTTCTGGATTTGTAACACCTGTTATACTTGATCTAAATTTTAAATAATATTCATTTGGGTCATATTGTGCATCCATCCCATAAGTTCCACCTTTATTAGGAACAAGTTTTTCTACTATATCTCCTATCTTGTATGTCTTGTTTGCTGCATCAACAAATGTATTTGCAAATTGATAGCCATCAAGTGCATAACTTACACTTCCTATTCTCTGTCTATCATTTACATATATCTTTTGTATGATTTCAGATGGCGACCCTAAAATTTCATTTCCATTTGAGTCTAACTGTTTTCCACCTTTTAACTTTAAATCATATGGCTCATCATATATTTTAATTAAAGTTACAACATCTCCATCTTCCCTAAGTAGTGATGCAACTCTTGTGTCCTTTTGAACTGGATCAATTTTCAGTAAAAGCTCGTCATCTGTCAAATCATAAGGCTCAGGATTAGGGTTTTCTGCTGTTGCCATTGGTTTTATATCTTTTATAATATAATACAAGAAATTATCATTTTGACTATTTGACAATCTATTTGGCGATGGTATTCTATCATTTACACTATCTGCATATATAGGATCTTGTCTATCATCACTTCTTGGCAAATGTCCTAAGTCAAATTGCACTACTCCAGTTTTCTTTTGCCATATAGCATATAAAGTTATTGTCTCGTTTTCAGCTTTTGCAAGAGCAAAAACCACTTCTTCATCTTTATACAAAATGCTATCTGTAGCTTTTTCAGTATTCCACCCTTTAAATGAAAGCCCATTTGCTACAAAAGAATTACTTGCAAGTTTTACTTCCTCACCACCTGTAACTTTTGTTGGCTGCATCAATGCCTTTTGTGCTTCTGCATCAGTCAACACAAATCCATCTGGCAAGTTTTCATCATAAGCTATGTAATACACCAAATCTGTCCATACTGCTTTTAAATATACAGTTGCTTCACTCATAGTTGTCAGGTTATTAAATGGTTGATTTATATATATCTTCTTTCTATCAATTTGGTTATTGATTAATTCTATTCCTTCTTTTGTCTCAATTTTATCTACTACAAAATATTCTACTCTTTTTGAATTATCATTATTGTAGTTAAATGGATTACTATTAATAATTGGAGCAGGTTGTTGATTATATGCAATTATAACATATTCACCATCTACTATAACATTTGTAAAATAATTTTTTGTTGTATCAATATCTACTTCTTTTTGATTAATTACTTTATCACTTCCACCAAGTAATTTTACTTTATATGACACTTCGTCATAATTTGCTGTAATATTATAATCTCCATTTTCTACTTGACACAATCCTCTAACAATTTGTCCTATTTTATAAATAATATCTTCATCTTCCCCTTGATAAGTAAATGTTTCATTAAATGAAAATCCATCTGCCAATGTAAAATATGATGGTTCTATTCTCTCTCTATCGTTTATATATATTACTTGCCTTTCTATTGTCTCACCATTTGCTAATTTTCCATAAACTTGCACTCCATTTATTTCTTTCTCTCCTCCAAGTTTATTTAAATAGTATGGCTCATCATATATCTTCATCAATGTTACAACATCCCCATCTGCCTTCATAAGACTACTTGCCAATATATCTTCATCTGCATTTGGATCTATTTTCATAAGGAGTTCATCCTCTGTTAACTCATAAGGTTCCCCATCTTTTGATACAATATTATCAATTATATAATAAAGGAAAGGTGCTTCACTCTGATTTTCTTGATACTCTTTTGAAGGTATAGGAATGACTGCATCTTCATCTATGCTTGTATCTATATCTTCTGTTATATCTCCAGGTTTTGGATTATGACCTGGATCGAATTTCACTATCCCTTTTGTGTTATACCATATAGCATACAAGTCAATCACATCATTTTCTCTATTTGCCATATCATATACAACTTCACCATCTTTTATATAAACCTCTTTTGCAGTTGAATATGTTGCCCAACCTTTAAATGACAATCCACTAATTACAAACGAATTGCTTGCTATTTTCTTCTTTTCGTTTTCTATAAAACTTTGATTTTCCATTGGCTTACTTGATGAATCAAGTGTATAACCAATTGGAACATTTGCATTAAATCTCAAGGAATAGTTAACTCCACTCCACACTGACTTTAATACAACTCTCGCTCCTTCTACATTTGTCAAATTAAATACTCCTTGCCTTGCTCCATAAACTTTTCTCTCTGCATTAGGCATTATTTTAACTTCGCCATTAGGATACTCTATTCTCTCTTGGACATGTTCAAGAAATGTATGATTTGGATAAATAAATGAATTTCCAGATAATCTCTTTATAGAGTTATATGGAACTCTTGTTGTGTCTGGCATTGTGTTTGATATTGCTGTGCTTCCTTTTTCATAGCCTATATTGTATTCAATTGGTTTATATTGTGCTGTTACTTCATATTCTCCACCTTTTACACTTGCAAGTTTTTCCACTATTTGCCCTGTATGTATTATTGTATTATCTTCTGCTTTAAACTTATTATCAAAATTATATCCACTCAAAACATAACTTGGTGTTATTATTCTCTGTCTATCATTAACATATATGCTTTGTCTTATCTCATTAGGACTTGCCAATCTAGTCTCTGTTGAATACTCTGGTTCATATTGATTATTATATGATACTATATCCTTTACTTCTCCACCTCTCATTATGACATCATAAGGCTCATTGTATATTTTTATAAGTTTTACTGTATCGCCATTATTTCTCAATAAAGAGTTAGACTCTATATCATCCTGTGGATCAATTTTTAAAAGTTTTTCTTCATCTGTTAATTCATAAGGTTCTGGATTTGGATTTTCATCTGTTGCAGCTGGCCTTATCTCCTCTATTATGTAATATAGAAAATCATCTCCATCATTATTTCTGTTCTCGTTAGGTCTTGGTATTATTTTTACTTCATCAGTATTTATTGGTCCCAATGTCTCTCCAGGAACTGGGTTATGTCCCATATCAAACTCTATCGTTCCTGTCTTGTCTATCCACATAGCATATAAATCTATTTCATCGTTTTCTCTCGTAGCAAGTCCATAGACTACTTCTTCATCTTCAAACATATAATCATCATTTGTTGGACTTAAACTCCACCCTACAAAACTTTTCCCTTTGATTTCATACTCATTTTTTCTAAGTGCCACTCCATCATTACTTGTAACACTTTGTGGTTCCATTGTTATTTGATGTAGCAATGTTGACCCATTTGGCACATTTGGATTAAAATATATCTTATAATTATTGTTTCTCCACACTGCCTTTAATGTAACAGTAGCTGATGCAATATTTATCAAATTTTTAAATGTGGCTGGATAAGGATTTACTTTTTTTCTTGTAAATTCTTTTGATTTTAACTTTGTTCCATCTTCAAGTTCTATTTTATCAACCACCCAATACTCAAAAGGATGATTTGTCCATCTATAATTTACTACTGCTGGTTGTGCTGACATATCAAATGCATATTTAGCTTTATTGTTTACCATCTTGTTTTGTTCTTCTTCTGTAAAATCTGTATTGCCAGCATTATACTCTACATAATATTCTACAGGATCATAAGTTGCATCCATCGTGTATGACAATCCTGAAGTATATACTCCACCTTCTTCTGGCACAAGCTTTTCTACTATTTGTCCTACTTTATATTCGATTACAGAATTATTCATAGTTTTTGTAATAAATTTTTTGTTGAACTTATAGCCTGTCTCCATTTTAAATTGTGGGTCAATTAATCTAATTCTATCATTAACATAAGTAGTTTGTTCACATCTTTCTGGTGTAGCTATATGAACAACTCCCTCGCTATCTTCTTTTTGTCCTCCCACCATATAAATTGTATATGGTTCATCATATATTTTTATAAGTGTTACAGTATCTCCATTATTTCTCAGGAGAGTTGAAGCCTCTACTTCATCAATTCTTGGGTCTATTTTTAATAGTTTTTCTTCATCGGTTAATTCATAAGCATCATCGGTTGTGCCACCATAAGGAACTATGTCTCTAATTATGTAATATAAAAATGGTTTTTCATCATTATTTTCCAACTCATTTGGATTAGGAATCATTGTAGCTTCGCCTGTTCCCGTGTCTATGACTTCAGGTGGCTCTTCTGTTGGTTTTGGATTATGTCCTAAATCAAAATCAATAAACCCTCCAATTTTTTCCCACACTGCATAAAAATCTATAACTGTATCTTTTTCATTTTTTGCCATCCCATACATTTCTTTACCAGATTCGTACATCACTTCATAACTTGATGGATTGGTAGTCCATCCTTTAAATGTAAATCCTGGAACTATATAATAATCCTTACCATTTGGCATATAAAACGAATCTCCACCATTAATAGTTTGACTCTCTAATGTCCTACTGTTCTCGCTTAATTGTGCACCATTTGGCACATTAGGATTATATCTTACAACATATGAAGTGTTGGACCATACGACCTTCAAAACAACTGTTGCTGATGCAATATTTGTCAAATTGTAATAAGAAGCATTTTGTAGTATTTTCTTTCTCTCAAAGTCTTTTGGAGAAACAACAATATTATCTGCAGTAATTACCCCATCAACTACATAATACCTAGGTGTGTGTCCAGCCCAGCTATAGATATTTGTTGGAGCATAATAAGTTGTATCATATCTTTTCGCATTTGGATCATTCATTTGATATTTTACTATATATTCCCCATTTGCATCTAAATCATCTGAACCTCTATCATATTTTATAAAATATCTATTTGGATAATAATTAGCAACAACTTGATATGTCATTCCTTTTTGAGGAACAAGTTTCTCAACTATGTCATTATACACTCTATAAGTTTTTGTTCCATCTGTATCTGTAAATGTACCATCATAGTTATATGCTTCCATAACAAAATTAACATCCGTTATATTCTCTGATTCATCATACCCAAATCTTTCTCTATCATTTACATAAATAGTTTGTCTAACTTCTGCTGGGGTTCCGATCAGCTCTTTGCCATCAAGACTTGTTTTTCTTCCTCCTTTTAATAATAAAGTATATGGCTCATTATAAATTTTTAATAACTCAATAGTATCCCCTTCTTCTCTTAAAAATGTTGATGCAGATTCTCCAGGATATATTTTTGCAAGCTTTTCATCATCTGTTAACTCATAAGCTGTATCAGAGTCTTTTGGTGTTATGCTTTTAATAATATAATACAAAAAGTCATCATTATTTCTATTTGTTTGTTCTGGTGGATTAGGAACCAAAGTATCTTCTGTGCTCTTTATTGGAACATCTTCCATTACATCATTTATTTTAGGTTCATGGCCTACATCAAATTTCATATTTCCTGATGTAAATCCCCATACAGCATAGAATATAAACAAATCTCCATTTTCATTTCCAAGTGCTATAATCTCTTCTTCGTCTTCATAGTCTATAGTTGTAGCATCACTTTTAGTTGCCCATCCAAGAAAACTTAATCCTTTTATTTTATACTCATTAGGAATCAATGTTTTCTTTTCTGCTCCTGCAAAAGACATTGTTGCCATTCTTATATCTTCTGTCAAAGCATATCCCGTAGGGACATTTGGATCAAAACCTATATAATATTTAAGTTCCTTCCACATTGCCCTTAAAGTAACAACTGCACCATCTACATAAGTTAAATTAATTGCTTGCGAATTATTTTCTATTCTTTGATTAATTTTATCACTAAATATCTCTTTCCCATCTTTTGTTACTTTTGAAACAAGGAAACAATCAATCGTATAACCATCATCTGTCCAAAATTGATTTGCTATTGTTGGTGTTTTTTCATCGTAGTTAATATTTATAAGTCCTGCCATTACATTTCTATCTCTAACTGTCTCTGTTCCAGGATCAAAAACTATATTATATTTTATACTTTTATGTCTTGCTTTAAAGTCTACTGTGGTGTCTCTTTGAATTGCCAATTTTTCTACTATTTCACCTTTTTGATAAACTCCGCCTTGGTAATCAAATTCTTCGTTAAATATATATCCACCATCCCATGTAAACTTTACATCTAAGTTTTCATCTTTGTCTACACCAAGTCGTTCTCTATCATTTACATATATATATTGCACATATTCTTCAGGGGTTGGCACCCATTTTACACCATCTTCGCTTGTGATTTTATCTGCTGTGAACTTTACCTTGTATGGTTCATTATATATTTTAAGTAGATTAACCGTGTCTCCTGGATTTTTTATAAAACTCCCCAATGCAATCTCTTTGTTTGGATCTATCTTTAATAATTTTTCATCATCTGTTAATTCATAAGGCTCTCCTTCACTGTCTACAATACTATCTATTATATAGTATAAGAAATCAGAAGTTGGTTCTACATTTGCATTACTTCCATACTCAGGAATTGGAACATATGCATCTTTATCAATATCATATGTTTTTTCTACATCTCCATCTTGTGGGTTATGTCCTGGTTTTATGACTGCTTTTCCATCTATAGCATCCCATATTCCATAAAAAACTATTGTTTCTCTCTCTCTTGACATAAGCCCATATATTAAATCGCCCTCTACATAGTCTACTTGTTCACTTTTTGAATCATGTATGCTCCATCCTTTAAAGGACAAACCATTTGCCTCCCATACATTAGCTGGAACTTGTTTTATTTCTCCACCTCTAACAAATATTTGTGGCATAGTTGCAAGAGGATTGTTTAATGTGTATCCTTTTGGTAAATTTGCATCAAACACTATTTTATAAGTTGTTGAATCATCTTCTTCTAAATCTGCTTCCCATACTGCTCTCAATATAACTCTTGCCTTACTTACTGTTGCAATGTTTTTAACTATAGTGCTTGCATCACCAACTTGAGGGATACTATATGTTGCTCTCTCTGTTGTTTTATATTCATAATAACTTCCATCTTGATACACCATTCTATCTTTTATCCAATAGACCGCATGATGGTTTGGATAATAATATGCAATGTCACGAAGTTTTACATCTTCATCGTAGTTTGCTGTAGTATCATCCATATTGTCTCCCATAACAACATTCAGCCCTCTGTCATATCTTATGTAGTATTGAACTGGCTTAAATTGTGCTTGCAAGAAAACAGCATCATTTGGCACATTTGTCAAATTACCTATTACATCACCTGTATAAAATTCTAAAGAATCATCCCTTGCATGTCTATACAAATTTATAAATTCATATGCATCCATCTTAAATGTGAATTCAGGCACAACAGTCGTATCGTTTATATAAATTTGTATTTCATACTGCCCACTAGGTGGTATGATTACATCGTGAACTCTATGATCTGAATCTTCCCTTGCACTGGCTTGAAAAAACACCTTATATGACACATTATATATTTTTATCAAAGTTAAAACATCACCTTTTTTCCTAAATAGCAACGAGGCATCATCTCCTGGGTGGACAATTTTTAATTTTTCCTCTCTTGTCAATTCATATTGTTCGTTATTTGAGTTTTTTATCTCATATATCTTATAATACAAAAATTCATGACTATGCCTATTATACACTTCTGCAGGTTCACGAACTAATCCCTCTATTGTCGTATCTTGGTCTGGCATAACTTCTGTTTGGATTGGGTCATAGCCCAAGTTATACTTTATTGTTCCTGTTCTCTTTTCCCACACTGCATACAGATAAACAGTTGTCTCTAATCCATTGCTAAAAGCATATACTACATCGTTTGGATAATAACTTGGTTTTGTCGCATTTTTATCCTTAGACCAACCAAGGAAAGTATATCCATCAATCACAAAATTATTTTCTGCCAAAACTATGTCTTCATAATTTTCTATATTGGTTTTTCCTTCAACTTCTCCTGTTACTACCGTTCCTTCTGGTTCATTTGCCTCATATATCAAATTATATGTAAACCCTCTCCACACAGGTCTTAATGTTACAGTTGCTCCGTCAACACCAGTTAAATTCATATATGTGTTTGTTATTTTTCTTTGGCTAGAAAAATCAAACTCTATATTTGAACCATCTTTTGCGGTTATTTTATCGATAACAAAATACTGTACTATATGCCCTGTCCATACATACTGGTTTGAAAGATCATATACTTCATTATACTTTCTCTCAACAGTTTTTTCCATTGTGTTTATAACTCCACTCACTGTATCTGAACCCACAGGTCCACCTGGTATAAAATCTACATAATAAACTGAAATTTTGAATTGTGCAGTTAACCTAAATTGTTCTCCTGGCTCACTGCACAAACCTTTTACTATTTGCCCCGCTTCATAAGTAACTCCATTGTTTACAAATTTCCCAGAAAAAGAATATCCTCCATTTGTAATCAAATAACTTGGGGGAACCAATTGGTCTCTATCATTTATCTTGATATCTTGTAATTGTTCCTTTGGTGTTATTTCGTGTATTATCCCATCTTTATCTACGATATCTTCTGCTGAATATACTACTTGATATTTTTCATTATATATCATTTGCAAGGTTACAATATATCCATTTTCTCTAATTAATGATGCTGCATCATTTCCTGGATAAATCTTTTTTATCAGCTCTTGCTCTGTGAACTGTTCTTCTGTTATTATATTCCCTTGTCCATCTTGCATCGACAATATTATATAGTGAGAAAATTCATAATTTCCTCTATTGTATTCATATATAGGTCTTGGTATTTCGTTTCTTTCATTATCTGGATCTACATACATAGGGTCTGGTGCTGCATTATCAAAAGCATTATGACCAGGATCAAAATTTATATATCCACCATTTTTTCTCCATATAGCATATAAAACAATTGTTTCATTATTTGACCCAAGTGCAAAAACCGAATCCCCTATTCTATATGAAGGTATCGAATCATTGCTATTAAACCCAAAACCTACTAAAGTGTAACCATTTAATTCTATATTCCCTGTTATAACTTTTGTTTCCGATCCAGCAAATTCCAATGTCTCCATCGAACCTACGACTTTATCTTTCGCCGCCGCTGGAACATTGTTGTCAAAGACTACTTTATATCCTGCATTTGGTCCATCCCAAACCGCCTTTAAATATATTGTTGCATTATCTATATTTATCAAATTACTATATTCTGTTTGGTTTGGATAAAACACTTTTCTCTCTGATACAGCTATAGATTGATTATTAGCATCACGAATTTCATCTATTACAAAATAACTAAGTGTGTGATCTTCATATGCAAATTGATTATTGGCTGTCGTTATAACTCTATATTTTTTATCATACTCTTTTTCTTCATCTACCATAGTTGGTGTATCTGGCACATTTGGATTACCTTTTTTATACTTTATTTTATACTTATATGGTTCCCATGCGGCATAAAAATCTATTACATTGCTTCCTTCTTTTGGTGTCAAATCACCAACGAAATATCCATTTCCAGTATTTATAATTTTGGTAGCATCACTACTTGTTGAATCTACCATCCAATATAAAAATTTATAATTCTCAAACTCATATTGTGCTGAATCTATGTATGGATTATTTCTCATATCTACACGGATTGGATCCATTACCACATCTGTCACATAGTGTAGTCCATTTACATTTTTAGGAGGATTTGGATGAAAACGAGCTTCATATTCACCTATAGTGTATAATGCTGAGTAATATGCTACTAGATTCAAATCTCTTATATTCTCATTTATAATAGACAAAAAACCACTATAACTTTGTCCTGGAAATATTAATTCTCTATAGACTTTATAATCTATGTTTTCTTTTAATATAATCGCTCCTGTGCTATCAATATTCGTGCCTCCATATTCTTGAATTAGCTCTATTGGAATTCCTGCATCATTAGGAATTACTAATTTTGAAAAACGATATCCAGATACTATTTTTTCAGCATAACTAAACTCAGCTTCTGCTGGAGCAGTTATCATAGTTGTGAAACCTATTCTTTCATACTTTATATCACTCATTTCTTCAGTTGGCTTATTGTCAACAAATACTACGGTATAAATATCTTCTACCCATAATGCATATAGATTAGTAATAGTTCCTGGTGCCCCAATATTAATTATTTCTCTTCTATCTTCATATGCAATAGCATCCTTTACTTCTTCTCCATATGTTTTAATTTCAACTGTACTCCATCCAACAAAGGTAAATCCTTCTACTGAAAATTCATTTTTGTATAAAGTTTCTTTTAGATTATAACTACAAATTTGAGTTGCCATGCTACCAGAAGTTATATATGGTTCTTCTCTAACTGGGTAGTTAGGATTATATGAAATTCCATACCATGCTCTTGTTATATTAGGGGCAAAAACAAATTTCGCTTGATTCTCTTCTGTGAACTTCAATAATGTCGCATTGGTTGAATACACTGAACCTGTAGCTATTTTTTCATCATCCGATGATACCAAAGTCCATGATTCCAATGTAATCCCTGTATAGGCAAAAGAAAAGGTTGAAATATTTAATGCTTCATAATACATTATTGTTGCCGTCTTGGTGTTATCTACATAATTCCCAATTTCATCAACTGAAACAAGATCTTCGAATTCTACACTATAACTTTTTTCTTGCCACACAGCATAAAGAGTTATAATCTCTCCTTCTGCTATGGGGTTTTCAGCGGTGTGCCCTAGTTGTACAACTCTTTCACCCAACGAATACTCTGCTTCTCTTGAATCGTTTGACAAAGACCACCCTACTTGCAAAAATCCAGTTAAGGAATATCCTGTTGATAAAGTTGCAATATTATATCCTCTCACCCCAATTGGAGAGCATTCTCCTTCAACATTTTGTTGATAATTATTTCCATCTGAAGCAAGAGGGACTATTCCTTTATCGAATTGTATAGTGTAGTCCACATTGGCAGGAGTAATTCCTATAAATAAATACATATATTCATAATTAAATTCTGCTGATCTTGCTTGCATCATGTATACTTCAAACTTAGGATTGTAATAAGGATCTGCTGAAATATACATATTTACCCCTTCGGGAGTTGTTTGTATATTTTGTATATTACTGCTCGAATAATTTTGTGCAAAAGGGCCACTATGACTACCACTTCTTATAGCAACTTGAATCTTTGTTTGTGCTAAGTCCATTTGTCCATTTCTAAAAGCTATACAATCAGTTGTTTCCAACAACAACTGATGACAATAATAGTTCGGGTCTGCTACACCTAGTTCGTTTTTAATTTCATTATCATATATTTGCAAATGTCCTGATCCCATCATAAATTTAGCATCTAAATACATCCCTGATGCTGCAAATTTATTTTTTCTATTTGATACTATTACATTATTGGTAATTATTATTGTTCCATTTCTCACTTCAACTTTATCATCTCCTTGAAACCTTTCACTAGTTTTTGCACTCAAATAAAATGCAGCAACCTGTGGTCCATCATCGGTTTCCTCATTTGCAGTTGTATCCATAACTCTACAATTTGTTATTTTTATTGATGCCCCATTTGCAAGAGATATGACCTTCCCTTGTTCAATTGCAAAAATTGCACCTTCGCCCTTACATCCAGTAAATTCAACAGCTTGTTCAAGGATTCTTAGATCAGCATTTCTCACAACAAATATAGGTGCATTAGTTGCAACACAGTTCACAAACTTCAATCCTTTAACCTGGGGTTCTTTTCTAACATCTCTAAATATCGGTAAACCTGTTGTATCATCGAACCCAATAGGCACCTCCACTGTTGTGGCTTGAATGTCGTTAAAAACTAAAACTCCATAAGTCGTATTCATATTTTCAAATAGAAAATTTCCTCTAAAAACAGGGCATCCTCCTGCATACAGATACAAATATCCTTTATTTCCAAGATCACCTATTGTGTTCAAACTCTCGCCTTCATATTCAAACAAACCAGAGTTTCTTATATACCAATATTCTGATCCCGTTTTTTCACCATCCAACAAGAAATAATCTGTTTCTGCTCCAACTTTATTGCTTCTTCCTACTTTTATTTCTTTTTCCTCTCTATACTCTTTGATACTACCTTTTTCAAGTGTCACATTACACTTATAATCTTTTTCATCCAACAAAAGTCCTACATTAAATATAAGTTCTCCTATTTCTTTATAACAAATTAAAGATACATCTAAAAACAATGGTTCGTATGGTTTTTCGCTTCTTACTATTACTTCTGGCAAATCAGAACAGTCAGAAATAATCACATTTGCTTTATCTTCATATGAAATAATTGTATTCTTTTTCATATTTAAATTGTGACCATTTAAACAAATAAACAAAAATCCATCTACAACTATATCTTGATTATACTCTACATCTTTTGAAAGATAATATGCTCCCCTTGATATTTCAACTGTTCCATCCCAAGGAGTATATTCCATAACTGTTCGGTGTTGAGTGCCAAAAGAATGAGAACATAAATCATTAATAGTCAACCCACATAGTTTATGAACATGTCCCTCCACATCAAAATCATTTATTTCTCTTTGATTGCTTCCCAAAAACTCATTTATGTCATCTAAAGTTTTCTCAATTTCTTCTTCATCTATTTGAGATTCGGTAGAAATATCCAAGCCTTCATTTTCTTTTTCTATTTTTTTTTCACTCTCTATGTTTTTTTCTTCATTAGTATTACTTTCTATATCTATTTCTATTTCTTGTTCATTTTCATTTTGATTATTTTTTTCTTCATCATCAATTTCTACTTCTGGTTCATCTATATACTCTTCTTCATTTTGTTCGCTGCTATTTTCAGGAGAGATTATTTCTTCGCTATTTATTGCATCATCTAAAATTTCTGGTTCATCAATAACTATATCTTCATCTATTGAAGACAACTCATCATCATTTTTAACACTTGCAGAAAATTCTTCATCGGTATAATCATCATAATATTTCTCCAAGTCCTTGTTCTCAGTTTCGCTTTTAATATCTTCTTGCATCTTTTCAGCAAAAGATACAAACGAATTGTTCGACACAATCATTGCTATAAGCAATATCCAAGCAACTGTCCTTTTCAATTTTTTATTAAACATAATTTTCTCTCCTTAAAAAATTATATTTGCATAACACAAAATGATAAAGTTTTAAAACTTTATAACAAAAACAAAAATAAACGGGCATATTATCCCCAAGTTTATATTATGTATCATAGTGCTTATTTTATCATTTTTTTTTTATTTTTTCAATATTTTTACACTTTTTTATTTACTTTTTCTATATGTTGTGTTTTGGAAGATTTTTACTTATATTGCCTAATTTTTAGATATATATTTTAAGATTATAAAGATATTGAGACAAAAACTTTATCGTTTAATTTTGATTTACCATATGGTTTATTTAATATTTTGTATTTACCATATCTATAAATTCTAATTTAAGGCTTGCTCCACCAATCAATCCACCATCTATATTTTCTTTTTTAAAAAGTTCTTTTGCATTTTGGTTATTTACCGAACCTCCATACAGAACTTTCATTGCTTTTTTGATGCTTTCACCGTATTCTTTTCCAATAAAATCTTTTATATATTTACACACTTCTTCTGCTTCACCTGCTGTTGCGGTTTTTCCTGTTCCTATCGCCCAAATTGGTTCATATGCAATTATTATTTTTTTTATTTGTGAACTCTCTATGCCTAATAAATCATTTGCTAATTGTTTTTTTATTTTTTCAAAAGTTTTATTTTCTTGTCTTTCCTTTAAACTTTCACCCACACATAGTATTGGAATTATTTTCTCTTTAAGTGCTTTTTTTATTTTATTGTTTATTAATAAATCATCTTCTTTAAAAATTTCTCTTCTTTCACTGTGCCCTATTATCACATATTCAACTCCTACATCTTTTAACATAGCAGAGGAAATCTCACCTGTATATGCTCCTTTATCTTCAAAATAAAAATTTTGTGCTCCTATATGTATTTTGGTATTCTTTGCCATATTTTTTAATGTTTGAATATTTGTAAATGGCAAGCACAAGATAACATCATTTTTTGTGTTCTTTATTTTAGGAACAATTTTTTTTAAAAAGTTTTTTGTTTCGGTTATTGTCATATTCATTTTCCAGTTTGCTGCAATTATTTTTTTCATATAGACTCCTTTTTCTTTAAAATATTTTTAACTACTCTTTTCAAAATAATACATATCACAAATATATCCTTTTTCATCATATGTTACATAATTCATATGCATTGTGGTTAACATAAAAATCAATTCTTCTATTTCTTTTTTTGTTAACTGTCTCAATTCTTCTTCGTTCATATCTTGATTTTTCAAAATTTCACTTTCATTATTAAGCCCTTCGTTATTATCTACAAAATTTATATTTTCTAAATTTTTTGTTCCATTAAAAAAATCTTTTATCTTTATTCTTTTCTCAAAACTTGTTCCATTTGTTCTGTCAATATATGCAATGTTTGCAGCAAATAAAAAATTTGAACCTTGTGCTATACAAATCTCTGCATCTTTAAGTATTTTAAATTTTTGATTTCCTCTTTCTATATTTGATTTTGTTGCTACGACATTTACCAACTCTCTATTTTCTGATGGCAAGTACCAAAAGCCTTCTATTTCATAATACAACTCTTCTTCTTTACAATCATTAAAATTTAAATACAAATCAAGTTTTGTTTTTTTATCTACTGCATTATAACCATAGTTATCTATTATTTCTTTGTACTCTGTTATTGGTAATTTTTTATATTTTACTGCTTTTTCTTCACTATACTTTTCTAAATACCTATCAAGATTAGTTTTATTTATTCTTAGTATTTCTCTAAGTCCTCTTTTATAATAATCTCCATCTTTATAATTCTTATTTTTAATTTTGTTATATTTATAATCAAGTTCTACCTTGGCATATTCTAATAAATTTTTATCATATGATAAAAAATTTGATTCACTATAAATAACAGTGTCATATTTTGGCATAACTTTTTTTAAATTATGTGTAAACCCTCCAATGAAAATCCCTACACAAACTACAACGACTACAATTATAGCAAAAATTGCCACTACTCTTTTCATACTTCTCTAAACTCGCAATGTAAATATATTGTTCAAAAATTTATAAAAAAAATTTTCTTCATATAAAAATTTTACAAAGGGAAATTCTATCAAAGTGCTTATTTCTATTCTAAAAGTAGGAATTATTTCTATTGCTCTAAACAATAAAAAAAATAACCATATAAAGCAGGTTGCTTCAACTATTCCAAAAAAACCTCCAACTTTTTTATTAACTTCATTTGTGTCTAAAATCATATTTTCAAGATCCATTGCCTTACATATAGATTTTAATATTATCACAAAAATAGAAAAAACAATTGCTGCAAAAATTATGTTTAAAAAATAATCAGATAGAGTTTTTTCAATATATAGCTTGATAGTTATGTCCATATCTTTTGAATTAAATATATTATATGAATCTACTGCAATATCACTTAAAAAAGTTGTGTTATAAAAAATTTTATACAAAAAATTACTAACTGTTGACTGTATATTAGTATAATCCTTCATTAAAACAATTATTGCTCCCGTCATCATCTTTGTCAAAAATATACCAACAATAACATTGACAACATTTAAAAATCTCTTCATAAAACCAGAGCTTTTACCCTTTGCACAAAAATAAATATATATTGAAACTATCAATAAAAAAAATATATATCTTAAAAGATAATTATTCATTATAATAAATGTTCCTCACTTATTATTAAACATCCATCCTTATCATATTTAGGTTTAGCAAATAATTTAGGTTTTTCTGCTCTATCTGCTGCATCTTCTATTAAATTTATTGCATTTTCTTCATTTAATTTCATTCCCTCATCTATCATTTCCTCTACGACTTCATATAATGCTGGGATGACTTTCCCTGGAATTACACAATCTATACTTTTTGCATAATTCTTGCAATATTCTACAAATTTATCAATACTATATTCTTCCCCTTTATTCTCTTCGCTCACACGATTTTTAATCTTTGGATTTATTTTTCCTCTTTTTGCTTCTAATGCTTTTTGTATTAATTCCTCATTCTTTTCTATTGGTATTTCATCATCAGTCTCTACAATCTGTTCAACTTTTTTGATTTTTTCTTCATTATCTTTAATATTTTGTTTTATATCTTCTAATTCCCTTGTTACTATTTTCTTTTCACTTTCAGACATATTAATCTTTGGCACAACCTCTTCTCTCGGTTCTGATACTTCAAGCTTTTCTTGTTTTTTTGAACTGACAACCGAATAAATATCAAATCTATCTAAAAATGAGGGACGATTTTTTGCCAATCTATCAAAATTATTTATCACATCTATTAAAACTATTATATTAGTATTTCTCTTGTTTAACATAAATTCTTCTATGTTATCAAGCTCTGGTTCTTTTAATCTCCCTGCATTTTCTATTATCAAATCTCTCTTTCCAAGTTTTTGCAAAAAATAATCAAACCCTTTATCATTTAAATTATATGCTGAAACTTTTGCTGATTGAACTTTTTCTCCTCTCACTTTGTGGATATAATCAAGTTCTGCTTTTGCAATTTCAATCCCTTCATCTTTAGAATATGCTTCGATTATCATATGTAATTTTAAATCTTCTATTCGCATATCTTTAAATCTCCTTTTTTTGTCAAAACTTTTTTTTCTAAATTCATTAAATGCTAATTCTATTCCTTTATTGTCTTCTTCTTTTTTTAATTCTTCTATCATTGACTTTACTTTATGTTTTCTTATCGAGTTATTATCATTCAAAAAAACTAATTCGCTTTCATTTGGCTTATAGCTATCAATATCTGCTTTATAATCAAATACACTTGGAGGTTGCTGGTTTTTTTCATCTAATACTTCTATTTCATCTTCTTTTCTATTTATTTTTTCTACTATTAATTTTTCCTTTTCTTTTTCTATATTTTCATTTTTTTCATCAATCCTTTTTATCTCGGCAAGTCTATCATTTTCCCCCATATCATAATTATAACCTTCCTTGCTACTGTCCATATTTTCTACACTATATTCATTGTCTGTGAGAAGTCCTCTTTCATATATAGATAACTCCACATATTTTTTCTTTAAATAAAGTGCATCTCTACCATACCCTTTTATTTTTACTCCAAAAAAATCAACAATATAATCACACAGTTCTATTACCTTTGCTTTTTCTCCAAGCTCATCATAAAGTGTTGCAAGTTCATATATCATTGCTTCATCTTTTTCTTCCTCAACATACTCCTCGAGCAGTCTTGTGAGCTGATCAATATCTGCACCTTTCGCTCTCAAATAATAATATTTAAGTAAACTCTTTCTTGGGTCATTTGGAAAACTAACACAAAAATCAATATAAAAGTCTCTCGCTGTTCGCATATCTTTGAGTTTTATATTTATTAAACAAAGTGAATAATAAAGTCTATTCTTTATCGGTGCTATCTTGTATGCTTTTTCAAGCAAATCTCTTGCAACTTGATAATCTTTATTTTCTTCATAAACATTTGAAACAAGTAAAAGTAAATTTATATCTTTTACTTCATCCCAATCAATTTTATCTGCTATATATGCTGCCGTTTTGTAATCGCCTTCCTCTTTTCTATGTTTTATCTTTGTTATATAATTTTCAAATTCTAATTGATCCACTTATATCTCTACTCTCCCTTTATATGCTCGAAGTAATGTAATTTCATCTATGTTTTCTATATCCCCACCTACTGGAACACCACTTGCAAGTCTTGTGATTTTAATATTTAATGGCTTTATTAATTTTGCTAAATATGTAGCAGTTGTTTCGCCTTCAATAGTTGAGTTAGTTGCAAGTATAACCTCATCTATATCTTCTGTCAACCTTTTCATTAATTGTTTTATATTTAATTCATTTGGACCTATCCCGAGAAGTGGAGATATTGCCCCCCCAAGCACATGATATAGCCCTCTATATTCTCCTACTTTTTCATAAGCCATTAAATCTCTATCATTTTCTACCACCATTATTACTTTCTTGTTACGGTTTTCGCTACTACAAATATCGCACACTTCACTGCTTGTCATCATATTGCAAATTGAACAATGTTTAATATTGTTACAAGCTGTTTTGATGGCATTTGATAACTCCATAGTCTGTTCCCTTGGTGCATTTATTAAATAAAAAGCCAATCTCCCTGCTGATTTCCTCCCAACACCTGGCAACTTTGATAAGGCATCTACCAATTTTTCAAAATCTTCTGATATAAAACTCATTCTCTACCTTCCACTTCCACTTGTGTGTCAAACATTTCTTCTATCATTTTGTCCACATCTTCATCTATTATTTCTTTTTCTTTATTTTTAATTTGTATTCTATAATCTTTATTTACAATATCTTTTATATTCTTCTCTATTTCTTTTATCAACTCTTCACTTGATAAAATTTCTACACCTATGTCATTTTCTACTATTATTTCAATTATACCTTCTTTTTTTGCAGGTAGAATTTTTGCTGTTTTCAACATAGCCTTTTTAAATCTTTCTACTGTTGAAATAATTTGATTCCATTTTGTTTTTATAATTTTAAAATCATCAAAAGTTGTGGGGCTAATTTCTATCTTTTTTTTATCTACATCTTGTGTTTCTTCTTTTATTGCAACATCTCTATTTTCTGTTTCATTTTTTAAATTTTCTTTTTCTTCTCTACTTCCTTCATCAAACACTTTTATAAATGATTTACCTTCAAGTTTTTCTTCCAGACTTTTTAGTCTACTCATAACTGCTTCTTCTATATAATCACTTTCAGGGCTTGCAAGTTTTATCAAAGTTGTTTCTATTATTACTCTCTTATTGTCAGCTGTTTTAATAACATTGGCACACTCAGATAATTTTTTTATATACCATATTATTGTGTCTTTTGGTATTTTATTAGATAAATCTTTCAATTCTTCAAATTTTTCTTTAGTTATAGATAATGTCTCATTTGGTTCGTTGATTTCTTTTATTATAAGTAAATTTCTCATATACCATATAAAATCATTTATGAAAATATTTAGTTCTTTTCCTTTTTTAATTAACTCATCCAAAATCACAATAACACTTGTAATATCACTTTGTTCTATTGATATAACTAAATTTTTAAAAACTGTTTCATCAGCAACACCAAGTATTTTTTTTACTTCATCAAGAGTTAATTTTTCTCCACTCAAAAAGGATTGGCATCTATCAAGTATGCTTATGCTTTCTCGCATAGAGCCATCTCCAAGATTTGCTATAAAGTAAAGAGACTCTTTTTCAACTTCTATTTTTTCCTTATCACATATACTAGATAAATTCTCCACGATTTCATCAACACTTATTCTCCTAAAATCATATCTTTGGCATCTTGATAAAATCGTTGCTTTGAACTTATTTGGTTCAGTTGTTGCTAATATAAATATGACATAAGATGGAGGTTCTTCTAATGTTTTTAAGAATGCATCTCTTGCCGCATCTGATAATTCTTGTGCTTCATCTATTATAAATACTTTATATTTTTCATTATTTATAGGAGGGTATTCTACTATTTCTTTTATGTTTCTTATGTCATCAATACTATTATTGGTTGCAGCATCAATCTCATAAACATTTAAATTAGTTCCCTCGATACTTGATTTGCAACTCTCACAATTATTGCAAGGATTTGCATCTTTTCTGTTTTGACAGTTTACTGCTCTTGCTAGAATTTTTGCAACAGTTGTTTTCCCTGTTCCTCTTGTTCCACAAAATAAATATGCATGTGCTACTCTATCATTTTGAATTTGGTTTTTTAATGTTTTTACTATTGCATCTTGTCCTACTACAGCATCAAAATCAAGTGGTCTATATTTTCTATATAAAGTATTTTGTTCCATTATATCCTCTATTTATTTCAATTTTATAACAGCTTCTTCTATTGTAAACTCTGGATTTTCATTTACAATATCTATTAATTTGTCTATTTTTGCTGTATCCATATTTGCCTTTCCAATATATATTTCATACTCATCTGCAATTTGTTTTTTTATGTTTTCAAGCTTACTTTGTTCCTTTTTTAATTCTGTTTCAATTTTGCTCAACTCTTTTTTTATCAAATCTATATCTTTGTTTGCTGCATTTTCAATATTTTCTTGCAATTCTTTTTTTACTACTGTTTCAAAATTTTCTATAGCTTCTTTTTGTTTTGCTTTTGCTTTTTCCATATCCATATTTGCTTGCTCTATCTCTCTATCAAAAACAGTATAATCAAATTTTGAATCATCTGTATCTTTCATTATGCTTTTTGAAATCTTTTTAATTTCTTTCAAATTATCTTTTATATCTTTTCTCAACTCTCTTATTTCTTTTAAAGTTTCATCGTCAACTTTAACAAATTTATCAATTAATAAATATATACATCCAAAAAAAGCTGCAACCATTATCCAAAGTAATATTTTAGAGGAATCGATAGTCTTTGTTGCTTGTTCTCTATATAGAATCAAAACTATAATTAATGGTATCAAAACGAAACAACAAACGAAATAAACTATTGCCCTGAAATATTCTCCTATGTTTGATGGTTTAAATATAGACAAATAAAATTTTGTATTTACAATGCTAGATACCTTGTTTTCTCTTAAAACTCTTTTAATCTCATTTTTTAAAAATACATTATTTTTTCTTTTGGTAGCAGTCTCTTTTTCTATAAGTAAAGTAATGTTTTTTTTCCTTTCTTTTTCTCTTTTATTTTTTGCTTCACTTATTCTATTGTTGATATTTGTAAATCTATCATCGAAATCTCTATCTAAATCTTGCTTCCTCTCTTTTATTGTTTTTTCAATTATTTCTTCTTTTACTTTGGTTAATTCAGCAACTTTTTGTTCATATGTTGCTTTTTTCCCTTTCAATAAATTTATGTCTTTTTTCTTTTCTTCGACATCTATTAAGGCTTTTTTTGCATTTACTAAAAATTCTTTTGCTGATTCCATTTTTACCTCCAAATAATTTTATTTTTTTTCTAACAATCTTTTAATTTCACTTTTATACTTTTCAACCCCTGGTTGATTAAAAGGGTCTACTCCAAGTATATATCCACTTATAGCACAAGAATATTGAAAAAAGTAAAACATCGCACCAAGTGTTTTTTCATCTTGTTTTTCTATTTTTATTTCAATTATAGGAACTTGCCCTTCTAAATGTGCTTTTTTTGTGCCATTTTTTGCAATTTTATTTATTTCATTAATGTTATTGTTTATTAAATAATTTAATTTATCTATATCATCTTTATCTTCTTCTAGATACAAATTATTTTCAACATTTTCTTTATTGATTGAAACAAATGTCTCAAAAATATTTCTCTTTCCTTCTTGCATTAATTGCCCCATAGAGTGAAGATCTGTTGAAAAAATTAGAGAAGCAGGAAAAATTCCCATATTTTGTTTGCATTCAGATTCCCCATATAGTTGCTTTAACCATTCAAGAAAGTATCTCATATTTGGAGTAAATGAGGAAAATACTTCAATGTCTTTTCCTGTGCTATATAAATAATTTCTTAATGCTGCATATTGCAAAGCTATATTCTTTTTAAAATTTAAATCTAACAAATCTTCTTGCATTTCTTTTGCTGCTTCCAATATTTTTTTTACATTAAATCCTGCACATGCAATTGGGAATATTCCAACGGTTGTCAAAACAGAATATCTCCCACCTATGTTTTCTGGAATAAACAATTTTCTATAATTATTTTTTTTTGCTATTTCATAAAGTAAACCTTTCCCTTTAGTAGTTGTCACTATTATTCTTTCTTTTGCTTTGTCTCCATATTTTTTTTCTAATAAATTTTTAAAAACTCTAAATGCAATAGCAGGCTCCATTGTTCCACCGCTTTTACTTATTACATTTATGTACACATTTTTATCTTCTACATATTTAATTGTATCCATCAAATATTTTTCTGATAAACTATTTCCTACAAAAATTATTTCTATCTTTTTATCAAAATTATAATAATCAGATAAAAAATCTATTCCAGCTTTTGCTCCAAGAAAGGAGCCCCCAATCCCTACAACAATCAAAACTTCAGCATTTTCTTTAACTTCATTTGCAAGATTCTTAATTATTTCAATGTCTTCATTTTTTATTATCTTTTCTATATCGAGCCATCCGTTCATTTTTTCTCTATTGATGGCATGTAAATCTGTATATGCTCTTGTTGCTTTTTTAGACCAAATATCAATATCAAAGTCATTATTTATATTATATTCAAAATCTATATATTTCATTAATTAGCACTTACTCCTTTTTAATTTTGATTTAATTTACTTCATTTCTGTCTGAAAACTTGTTCTCACAGTTAATGTTTTTCTCATATTTTTTATTCTAATTTTTCTAGTTGTGCATATAATACATATCCTCTATCAACAATCATTGTTTTTACTTCATTTCTCGGTGTTAGTATTCTATCCTTTGTTGGATATTCCAATACATAATTCATATTATCATATCCTGTGACAAAATATTTAAATTCATTGTCTCTATATACTGCAACTTTTTCACCAAGACTTATATAATACTCAAGGTCTCTCTCTGTTACTCCCGTGATATTCATTATTAAAACACTATTCTCTTTTAAATAAAAATTTTCTCTAAATTCTTTTATGTTTTCAAGTATGCTATCATTTTGTCTAAGATATGAAACATTTGCTTTATTTGATCTGTTATAACAAGTTGTTTTATCATTTAATTTAACATATCCAAAACTATCTCTTATTTCAGAAATTCCATCTGCCAAAATCGTTTTTTTTGAAACCAAATTTCCATTATCATAAACATAATATATATCTTTTTCTTTTCTCACTTCTTTTTCTATTGGGACAACTTCTATCATTTTTAATTTCAGTGGAGTGTATCTCTTATATATGATTTGCTCATTTTTTAATCCAAGAGAAATATATGCAACTCTTAGCTTTTCTTTTAAAAACTCTTCTTTTATTTTATATTCTTCTATTTTTTCTTCTTGATAATTATTTATTATAACTCCATTTGTGATTAAATTAAAATGTTCTCCTTCTTTTTCATATTTATTATATTTGAGAACTTCTCTGCTTGCAATAAAATTATAATAATAAATATTTTTTTCACTAAAGATTTTCTTTTCATCAGTTTCTAAATTTACAACTTGAATGCTATCAAAAACTCTCCCCACCACTCTGTCATTATCATTCCATATATTTTTTGTTTTTGTCACTCCATAAAACAAATCATCATTCATACAAGTTATGACTTCTATTGTTTCATCACTTTTTGGAGATATTGTTCTCTGCTTATTTTCAGCAAGGTTTACAATTATTATATCTTTTTTTTCAACATCTGTAGAATTATATGCTAAAAATTTCCCATTTGTACTTGCAGCACTTGTAGTCTCATCTATGTTTTGAGTTTTTAGAACTAATTCCTCTGTATTGACATCTATAGAATAAACCCTATCATAAGTTTTAAAATATAATTGATTATTTATATATGTACACAATTTATTTAGATCATATTTTAAGGACTGATATGTTGTATATAATGGAATAAAAAAATTTTCTTCTACAGTGTCTGCGTCTGGCAAATATGTAAAAAACGATATTCCTATATACCCCTCTCCGGTTCCTCTCATGTTATATCCATAAACAATAAATTTTGCTTCACCTGTTTCTTCAATTGATATTAATTTTACATCATAGTTATCAAAAACTTTTTCATATGATTCTTTATCTCTTATTCCATTACTATATATATTTTTTAATGTTCTCTTTTCTCTATCATATATATATATTTCTTTTCTCTTTGCAAACATAAAATAATTTTTTTCTGCTGACTCAATTTTTTTTACATCATTTATATTTGTAATGCCTAGATATAATCTATCTCTTTCTATGTCATATTCTCTATTTTCAACATTTATTAATTCCTCAGTCGTTCTATCAAATTTCATTATATAATATCTCTTATCATCCCATCTCACAACATATTTATCTGTATTTATAAAAAGCTGTTTTTTTCTATCCCTAATCTCACTTGTCAAATAATCAATATCTATATTAAAACAATAATTCTGTGCCTCATAAATTTTTAAATGCAAATCACTCTCGAGTTTCATTTTTGTATCTGCCCATGTAATCTGGTCGTATGATGATTGAATTGTCACATGATGAAGTTGCCTTAAATCCTTGTTTTTACTTGTTTCCAAATATTTTACAAGTGTTGCTGCTTCGGTTTTACTAAATGTTCTCTTTGTAAAATCAGAAACCATTTCTATTACACTCTCCAAATTTGTTCTATCTTTATAAATGATATTGGTAAAATAAAATGCTCTCTTATCAATCAAATCTATTTTTATTGACATCATATATATTCTATCTTTTTCTATGAGATTCTGAAGGTTTGCTGACACTTTAACTTCATTATCTTTTGAAAAAGGAACTCCTACAACTGTTCTTTCAATTAATTCATTTGAGTTTTTATCTCTAATTTCATATTCGATATTTTCAAATTCCGTATTATTCTTTTTTATCACCATTGTAAAATCTCTATCTTTTCCAAGAACTGATAGGCTTTCATTTGACACCATACTATAATTTTGATCTCTATATGCTCTTAACACATTGGTTTTGAAGCCATTAATTTCTTGATATATAATCGGAAACTGAGAAAAATTAGCATCCTGTAATTCATTTGTTTTTCTTACTGTTTCTTGATTTATTTGTACATTAAAAAAAATCAACGAAAGAATAAAAAAGACTATAACCACGGCATAAATCGGTATATTTATCCTTCTTTTTCTAAAGCTCTTTCTCATTTATAATCTCTCTTTTACTCTTTGTTTACTTGCTGACCTATCGCTGACACTAATGCTATTTCTTCTTCTGGTCCAAGCTTTACTGTAGTGCTGCCTGCATCTACTTCTTTCAAAAAAAACACAGTGCTTCCTCCATTATTTTGGCATGTTACAACAAATCCTGTATTCGTGAAATCTAAAAGTGCCATAGCAAACGATCTCTTTCCTGTTTTCTCTTCAAATGCATCATATTTATGTATTCCAATTTTTTGAAAAGAATTTTTTGTTATTCTGTTTAGTGCTTTTATGCTCTCTTTATTTTTTTGATTCTCATCCATTAAAAAATCTATGTCATTTTGTAAACCCATACAAAACTCTTCTAAACTTTCTGCATCTTTTCCCGTCATAAACAAATTATATTTTCTATTCAATTCATTATATTTCCCATATGAAATTATTGAAAAAACCACAGCTACAATCGTTAGAGCCAATAAAATTGCAAAAGCAATCGTCAAGTCTGAATTTTGAAATATTGTCATTATTACCCCTTATTTAATAGAATTAATTAATAAATAAATCCTATCTAAATCTTCCTTTGAATAATATTCTATTTCCATCTTTCCTGTTTCTTCTGTTTTAGGAACAATTTTTACCTTTGTTCCAAGCTTCTGTTTAATTACTCTTTCTATATCTTTTATAAATATTTTTAGTTGCTTAATCTCATCTGTGTTGTTTTGTGCAGTTTTTTCTTTTCTTGCAGATGATAATTTCTCAAGTCTAACCAATTTTTCTATATCTCTAACAGTCAAACTTTCATCCATCGCCCTTTTAGCTATTTTTTCTCTCAACACTTCATCGTCAATTGAAAGAAGTGCTCTTGCATGTCCTTCTGTAAGTTTTCCTTCTTTTATATACTCTATGACATCTTTATTTAACTTCAAAATTCTTAATGAGTTTGCAATGGTGGATCTATTTTTATTTACTCTCTTTGCAACTTCTTCTTGTGTCAAACCATATTCCGAAATCAAACTCTGATATGCAAGGGCTTCCTCTACGGCATTCAAATTCTCTCTTTGAATATTTTCTATAAGTGCAACTTCTTTTCCAGTTCTATCATCAAACTCTTTTATATTTACAGGAACCATTGAGAGCCCTGCCATTTTTGCCGCTCTCCACCTTCTTTCTCCCGCGATAATTTTATATAAAACACCCTCTTTTCTCACAAGAATAGGTTGAAGCACTCCATATTTTTCTATAGAGCCAGAAAGCTCTTGTAGCTTTTCATCATTAAAATTTTTTCTTGGTTGATTCACATTTGGCTGAACCAAGTTAATATTAACCATTATGCCATTTCCTGCATCTTTTTCTATAGCATCTTTCCCTATATTTTTTTCTTGTATAGTCGAGTTTGAAGCAGTTGTTGGAGAGTTTGTATTTTTCACTTCTTCTTTTTCTTCTACCTTTACTTCTTCACGATCATTTCTTTTCAAAAAATCTGTTCTTATGTTTTCCTCTCCAAACATTTGACTTAATGATTTTCCTAATCCTCTTTTTCTTGAACTACTCATATTTTTCTTTTTTGTTCTCCTTTATATTATCTTTTATTTTCAGTACTCTATTTTTGAAAGCATTACACTTTTTAATCCTTAAATACTATTGGAGCTATTTAACTTTCTCAAATTTATTTTTTCCCTTAATTCTTGCTACATAAGGCAACACCTAAAAAATCTAACAATTTATCTGTCATTTCCTATGAAACTCTCTTTATTAAACTTTTTAAAACTACCTATTATTTAAAATTTCCATATATTTTATTTTTTACTTACTATGTTTTACTAATACTTATTTCTGCCTTGCTTTCTATATATTTTATAGTGTTTTTTAAATTATTTATGTGATTATAAATATTAAAATTATTTATTGGTGTTTTTTTTCTTATTTCTGTCTTTTAAAGCACAATCTCAAACAATTCATTTGCATAATTGTTCAATTGTTCCTTTATTTAGTTTAATGCTAGCAACTCTGCTGCCAACTTTCTATAGCTCTCTGCGCCTGCCGAATCTGAATCATAATTTAAAATTGTCATACCATTACTTGGAGCTTCTGCAAGCCTAACATTTCTTGGTATCAAGGTTGCAAAAATATTTTCATTTAAAACATCTTTAACATTTTTTACTACATCTTGAGCAAGTTTGGTTCTACCATCATACATTGTAAATAATATTCCTTCAATTTTCAAATTTGGATTCATTTTTTGCTTTACCAAATCTATCACATCTAAAACCTGTGTCAAACCCTCAAGTGAAAAGTATTCGCACTGAACTGGAATTATTGCACTCTTGCTTGCTACAAGTGCATTAATTGTTAACATTCCAACTGACGGAGGACAATCTATTAAAATATAATCATAGTTATCTTCAACTTTTGATATAGCCTCTTTCAGCTTTTGCTCTCTTCCAGTTTCTGACAAAAGCTCCGATTCAAGAGATGACAACATTACATCACCTGGTAAAACATCAAGATTAGCTAAAACTTCTCTTACTATTGCATATTCAATCTCTGTTTTTTTTGTAATTACATCCATTACCGTTTTGTCATCTTCGCCAACCTCCACCCCTAACCCAGAAGTAGCATTTGCTTGTGGATCAAAGTCTACAACCAAAACTCTTTGACTTGCCTCAGCTATTGCTGCAGCCAAATTAATTGCTGTAGTTGTTTTTCCCACTCCACCTTTTTGATTTGTTATTGCTATAATTTTTGCCATTATTACCTTCCTAATTTTTATTGAAACAATTTTACATTATTTTGTTTCTTTTGTCAATTAAATTATTAACTATTATTTTTCTACTTTTTGTTGATAACAAGTTAACAATATGTGCATATGTTTCACGTGAAACATATAAATTATTAATTTTTAAAAAACTAATCTTATTTTTTTACTTTATCATATATGGTAAAATTTAACATTGTTTTAGTATCTACAAATTGTTTTCTTGTGTGATTTTTTGTCACAACCTTTATAAATTTTGATTATCCATCTATCAGTCCTTTCATTGTATTTTGCAAAAAAACTCTGTGCACAACTATCTCAGGGAAATCTTTAACAGCTTTAACTATTTATCTAAATCTTCTTATACTACTTCCATTATTCAAACTTTTTAAAAATTGTATTGTTAGAAGTTGACATATTTTCAGGAAACTTTTTTGTTTGTTTTAATCAATTTTTATAGATTAAATTATATTATTTATTTGGACTTTATTTTTTTTACACCCTTACCTACATTTGTTAAAAATGCAATCTTCGATTTGCTAATTTTTATCCATTAGCACAAACCTTCTTTACTCCCAAATCTAAAAGTAGGTTTTATTAATTGAATTGTTCTCGTTTAGCTAACCTATGTTAATATTTGGTTATAAATGGTTGGTGCAAATTAATGAATTTTTTAAAATTTTATAACTCGTTAAAAGGCTTCTTTGGGCGCAAGTACTATGCAAAGTTTACTTATTCAAGATTTTCAAAATATAATTTTCAAATCTTTTTTATGCTCTTTGTTTCTACCTTTACCATATATCAGTTTTATAAGTTTTATCATCTAATAAGTTTTAGTTTTTATATCTATCAGCACTTTTTATTTAATTAAAAAATATAACAATTTATTAACATGTTTTTTGCCACAAAAAATCTCAATTTTTAACAAATTGCTTTTATTTTATTTCTCTATCTCGCACAAGGATGATTAATAATTTTTCTATGTTATCCAACACAGATACTATATCTTTACCTTCACAAATTGTCTATTATCTTTACTCTTATATAACTTTCAATCCTGATTGCATTTATAATAATCTCAAATGCCATACTTTTCAAAGTGTAGTATATTAAGTATTTAATAATGGATATTTCGAGAGAACCCTTTTTATGCAGTTTTACCACAAGCAGAGCTTTTGATGTTTCTAATTATTTATAAACTTTATTACAATCGTTCAAACAACATTAAAACATCACTTCTTTAAAATTTTCCCTTCTTGATATTCGTTTAAAAATTTTATCTTTCATCATTCAAACATAATTCAATTTTTATGTATGAAAAAATTAATTTCTTTTTTTAAGTATTATATTTTGTAATTTATATTGAAATAAGCATCTCTTTAACTTATTTAGTTTGAAAAGATTAATACCACAAATTTTGTCTACAGTCATTTTCAGTTCATCATACTTCTTTCTTTAATTTTGCCATCATTATTTTATTACTTATTTAAGTTCTACTACACAATTATCTCGCTATATAATACTCTCAATTCTTTTTTAGCAGGCACACAAAACTAATTTCTTATATTTTTAAGTTTTTTGTTTCACGTGAAACAAATATAATCTCGATAGCAATCTCAACAATAAATCTTTTTAAACAAGCTTTAAACCCTTTTGTTAGACATCTGTTCTTAACACTTTTTTATATTACTCTTTGCCTTTGTTTCTTCTGTTGCAAAAAAGGCAGCTTCGATTGCCTCAATTTGCATTGTGTTTTAATGCATTCGCGATTCATTTTTATTGGTTTCAATTGTAAAGCTTTGAACAATTTAATTAGAATACCATCTCAAAAGCTCTAAACTTGATGCAGATAACTTCAAAAATTTGAAAGAAGTATCTAGATAGACAAGTTGAAAATTACGCCAATATACCTTTTATGCTTTTTCTAACACTCCGATATTTTAACAGATTTTTACTCAATTGTTAATCTTCAAGATTTCTTTGTTGGGTATAAACCGGAATTATCAACATTTAAAAGTATATTAATCCATAGCAAAACTGTTAAAAATACTTAATTTTTAAATACAAAAGCTTCTTTGATTCGGTTAAATTAACTAAATGCTAATATTGTAAATGTTTCATGTGAAACACTTATAGTCAAATCTAAAGCCAAGCAGTGAGTTCGGTGTATTTGAGTAGTTAAGTTTTATTAAATATTTGGATCATCTGCACAACGATTGAGATAATCCTGTTTCTATCGTTAACTGTTGGCTTTGTTTTATTAGTTAATGACTCAACTATCAACATTAAATCTCAAAAATAGTCACAAAACAAAAGCTACTGGCTTTCTCGTTTACACAAAACATCGATTGATTATGTCCTAAAACACAAGGTTTCGTTTAATCAATATGTATACACAAGATAAATATTTTAACAAATAAAAAAATTCCATTTTTGCCTGATAAAGATTAATAGACATAACAAACCATTGCATAAAATATTATTACACAAATATATCATCTTTAAAAACACGACAAAACAAACATAAAGAATTTAAAACCTGCTATATTTTTTAAAAGCCTTTATATCTATTTTCACACAAACGGAACCTCTTTCTAACTTTCTTAAAACTTCTTATGTAATCTCCACTATTAATCATCGCAAGACAATATTTAAAAATAGTGTTATTAGAAACTCTTGTGAAACAAGCAGGATTTGAGATATGCTGTATATAGTTAAAGTTGAAGCAAAATTTGACAGATATGCTGCTTTTTATAAAATTTTTTAGTAGCAAAAAACAAAACTTGTATTTAACTTTTGCTCTTTAAATATAAAAATTTCTCTAATTCATCTAAATTTTTTAGAGTCTATTGTATAAGGATTAAAAGATGTTATAACAAACAAGCAAAATTGCAACCAGTCATTAATTTTTTCAAAGCCAACGATTTTAAACTTTAAGATTTGATTTCCACAAAACACAACATTGCTTTTTTTAGAAATAACAAGAATAAGTAAAATTACTTAACACTAATTCATTTATAAAAATCTTTAAAAACTCTAAAAAAGTCAAAATTTTTGATTAAAATCCTCTTATAAAATGGCATTATTTTAATAAATCGCAAATCCTAATCATCTGCACCCACTTTGTGAAAAATCATTGCTTTAATCAAGAAACAGCAGGCACAAAAGTTATCAATATACTTAATCAATATAAAGTTATAACTGTCTAAAATTTAAAACAACTTAGAAAGTTTTTAAAACCTTATCATTTCTTATATAGATTAATGACATCAAAATTATTCAGCATTTTTAAAATAAATCTTTAAAGAAGCTACGCTATCATGAATTCCATTATTCTAAATTCAAGATTTAATTCACAAATTATTATTTTGTCAAATTAATACAGAATCGGTTGTTTTATGAGTAAATATACCTTTATCTCTTCACAACGTAGAAATATCAATAAAATATTACTAGCGAGCTTATAACTTTTGTTGTTAAAGCCCATAGCATTGGGCTAAATAGAAAATTTCTAAAACAAATAAATAATATAATTCTTTACTAAACTTTAAAAACACCTTGGTTTAAGGAGCTTAATTTCTATAAAAACTCTTGCATTTCCTATCTATTTCTTAAACAATTTCTAATCAATTATGTTTTCCACAAACAATAAACAAATGTTCCACGTGAAACACTTATAATGGCTTCTTTTTAATAGTTGCCATTTTTCGTGGATAGCAGCTGTCAAGTTCATTGTTTTTTTCAAGCAAATATATTTTTCTTTTGGCATTTTCTAATGGTAGGGTATATGTGATTTCTTTTTTTAAAACTAGTTGCATTTCATTTAGAGAATGCTTTGCCTCTATATACTCATCAAAACTATCATAAGTTTTATATAAAAAAACACATCCGCTTTTTTTAACAAAGCAAGATACAAACTCAGCTAGAATATTTAGTTTGGCTACAGCCCTACTCGTTGCTATGTCAAATTGCTCTCTATACTTTTTGTCATTCCCAAGTTCTTCCGCTCTACCACATATCAATTCAACATTTTTAAGACCTAATATGTTTTTAACTTCACTCAAAAATTTAATCCTTTTATTTAGTGAATCTAATAAACAAAACTTATACTCTGGAAAAACTATGCTAAGTGGAACTGCTGGGAACCCTGCACCTGTGCCGACGTCAATAAAACTCAATATTTTCGTGCCGTCGTCTATATTTTTTATGCTCTCAACAATTTCTAAGGAATCTAAAAAATGTTTAATTATAATTTTTTCTTCTTCAACTATACTTGTGAGATTAAAAAGTTTGTTTTGCTCAATTAAATACTTCATAAAAATAAAAAATTGATTGACTTGCAATTCTGTTAAATCAATTTTAATTTCATTACAAAGATACTCCCTAATTTTTCTCTCAAATTCTATTTTTTCCATTATCTTTTTAAATATACTAAAAGAACAGCTATATCACTTGGGGATACTCCACTGATTCTACTGGCTTGTCCTATATTTTCTGGTTTAATTTTATCTAATTTTTGCCTTGCTTCTAATCTAAGATTCTTCATTTCTAAATAATTAATGTTTTTAGGTATTTTCTTCCCTTCAAGTTTTTTAAAACTCTCAACTTGCTTGTTTTCACGGGAAATATACCCTTCATATTTTATCTCAATTCCAACTTGTTCAATATAACTTATAGGTATATTATGTTCACGAAACACATCAATTTCATCAATTTTTTCATACCCAAGCTCTGGTCTTTTGCACAAATCTGCAAGAGAAATGCCACTATTTATAGGGTTTGAATTATTTTTTACTAAAAAATCATTAATTTCTTTGGATTCTCCTACAAAAGTTTCTTTTAATCTTTTTATCTCTTTTTTTATAAATTCTTCCTTGTTTATCACTTTTTCATGCATTTCTTTTGGTACTAGCCCAAGTTCATATCCATATTTTGAGAGTCTTAAATCTGCATTGTCCTGCCTTAACAATAATCTATATTCTGCTCTTGATGTCATCATCCTGTATGGCTCTTTGTTTTCTTTACAAACCAAATCATCAATTAAAACCCCTATATATGATTCCGACCTTTTTAAAATTAAAGGTTCTTTTCCTTTTATCGCATTTGCAGCATTAATTCCAGCAATCAAACCTTGCCCTGCAGCTTCTTCATATCCACTTGACCCATTAATTTGACCCGCAGCAAATAAATTTTCAATTTCTTTAAATTCAAGAGATAATTTTAATTGTGTAGCATTTATACAATCATATTCAATTGCATAAGCATTTCTAACAACAACTGCATTTTCAAATCCTGGCATAGTCCTTATCATTTCATACTGGACATCTTCTGGCAGAGAAGAACTCATCCCTGATAAATACATTTCATCCGTATATAAACCTTCTGGTTCCACAAATATTTGATGTCTATCCTTATCTGCAAATCTCATCACTTTGTCTTCTATTGACGGACAGTATCTTGGACCTATTCCTTTTATTTCCCCAGAAAAAAGAGGAGACCTTGAAATATTTTTTCTAATAATTTCATGGGTTTTTTCATTAGTATAAGTCAAAAAACAGCTAACTTGCTCTTTTTGAATCTTTTCAGTATCAGTAGAAAACGAAAATGGCACTATTGGCATATCTCCAAATTGTTCCTCCATTTTTGAAAAATCTAACGACTTTTTATCCACTCTTGCAGGGGTTCCCGTTTTAAATCTAAGTATTTCTATGCCATTATCCAGTAATGCTTTAGTTAAATATGTAGCAGCTTTTAATCCATTTGGCCCCGTTTTATCAACAACATCCCCATAGAGACATCTTGCATTTAAATAAACCCCCGTTGCTAAAACAACAACTTTTGAATAATAAGTGGCATCCGAAACAGTTTTTACACCCTTTATAACCTTTTTTCCTTCGATTTCTTCTATTATTAAGTTAGACACCTCTGCCTGTCTTATAATTAAATTCTTTGTGGCCTCCATTGTTTTTCGCATTTCATACATATATTCCTTTTTATCAGCTTGTGCTCTCAATGAATGAACTGCAGGACCTTTTGATTTATTCAACATCTTACTCTGTATAAAAACTTTATCAATATTTTTTCCCATTTCTCCACCCAAAGCATCAATTTCCCTAACTATATGCCCCTTGCTACTGCCACCTATATTGGGATTACAAGGCATCATTGCTATATTATCAATAGAAATAGTAAAAATAATTGTTTTAAAACCAAGTCTCGCCAAAGCAAGCCCGGCCTCGCAACCTGCATGTCCTGCTCCTACAACCACTGCATCATAATTTTCTTCTATAAAATTTGCCATAAAAACAAATATATACTATTTTTAAAAAAAAGTCTATAATACAAAAAATATTTTTATAAAATGAGTTGATTTTTTTTTATTTTATGATAAAATAAATATGTTATTCGGTTTCAGGAGGTAATAAAATGGAAATAACAGCAGTTAAATTAAGAATGAGAAATGATGAAAAAATTAAAGCTTCTTGCTCAATTACTATTGATGATTGTTTTGTAATTCATGACATAAGAGTAATTGACGGAACAAAAGGTCTCTATGTGGCAATGCCTTCCACAAAATTTAAAAATGGTGACTTTCACGACATTGCACATCCAATCAACAATGAAACAAGAGACAAGATTAACACAGCAGTTCTAAATGAGTATAATAAACAATTAGAAAATCCAACAAGCTCGTTCTAATCTTTATAAAAAAAACAAATACCATTTATAAAATAAATGGTATCTTTTTTTTTATTGTGATAAAATATTTTTATGGAAAACAAAACAACAATTTGTGCAATCGCTTCAAGTCTAACACCTCAAAGCATCGGTATCATTAGAATTAGTGGAAGTGATTCAATAAAAATAATTTCAAAAATTTTCTTTAATAAAAACAAAAAAGAAATTTCAATAAATGAATCTCATAGAGCTCTCTATGGTTTCATATATGATGGCAATACTTTAGTAGATGAAGTCATTGTTCTTCCTATGTTAAAGCCAAAATCTTATACAAAAGAAGATGTCATCGAAATACAATCTCATGGTGGTATTGCAGTATTACAATGGATTTTTCAGCTTGTAATTAAAAATGGAGCAATTCCTGCAGAGCCTGGTGAATTTACTAAACGAGCATTTTTAAACGGACGAATTGATTTAAGTAGTGCTGAAGCTGTTGCTGATATTATAAATTCAAAAACAAAACTCGCTACATCTGCAGCAGCTCTCCAATTAAATGGAAACATAAAAACAGAAATTACAAATTTAAAAAATGAACTTCTTGATGCAATTTCTTTTATCGAAGCAAGTCTTGACGACCCAGAACATTTATCTGTAGAAAACTATAAAGAAACACTTAAACAGATTATTACAAATCAAAAAAACAAAATAAGCAAACTTATTGATAGTTATAATAATGGGAAAATTATTAGAGAGGGTATAAACACTGCAATAATAGGAAAGCCTAATGTTGGAAAATCTTCCCTATTAAATCTTTTATTAAATGAAGATAGAGCAATAGTTTCAAATATAGCAGGGACAACAAGAGATATAATCAAAGAAAGTATTAATTTCTATGGCATAACTTTAAATATAATTGACACAGCTGGCATCCGAGAAGAAAATGAAAATAAAACTATTGACGAAATAGAAAAAATCGGAATTACTAAATCAAAACAAACAGCAAACTCTTCTGATTTAATACTCTATATGATAGATGTTTCTAATTATCAAAAAAATGATAATATAGAAATTTTAAATTTTTTAAACTCATTAAATAAGCCTTATATCATTTTATTAAATAAAATAGATTTAATTGAAAATAGCTCATTTACTCTTAATGATTTTGATAAAAATCTATCTATAGAATTTTCAACTAAAACAAGAAAAGGATTAGATGAATTAAAAGAAAAAATTAAAACTCTATTTTCAATAGGTCAAATCAATTTAAATACAGAGCTATTAATTACTAATGAAAGACAATTGCTGTGCTTAAAAAATGCTTTTACTTCTTTATGCAATACAGAAAAAACTATTAACGAAAATTTTCCAGAAGACTTATGGACTATAGACCTCACTAATACATACAAAGAGTATTCAAATATTTTAGGTGAAGAAATTAATGATGATATTATCAATAATATTTTTTCAAAGTTTTGTATGGGGAAATAAATTCTTAACTATTTCATTGGTTTAATATTTTTTTCAATAAATTCTATTTCTTCTTTTGTTAATTTATATTTTTTATAAAGTTGTTTATCAATATCTTCAATTGATTTAGACCAATCGATGTCATTATAAATATCATTAAAATTCGGCAAATAATACAAAAAGCTATATGGAGTCATCAAGCAAATTATTCTTGCAAATTTTGTGGAAAGATATTTTTTACAGCATTCTACTTTTTCCTTATATATCAAACTATCCTTAATCAAATTTAAATCTATAGGTATCTCCTGAACTTCATCAGATACTCCACGATTTTTAGAATATTCATTTACTTTTTCCATTATGTCATTTGGAGTAACTTCTTTAATGCCCTTTTCATCAAATAATATGATAGGGGATATTTTTAAATCTTCTTTCAACCTATCATATATTTTATCATTGCCATTTTCATCAGTATTAACATTATACAAGAATTCCTATCCTATCTTTTATCTCAATTATTTCTCCTGTAACTGTATCATATCTACTTACAAGAAATGGAGCTTCTCCACAAGTGATTTCCAATATATTTTCTTTCACATAATCTTTCCAAGTATATTTACTACTAAATTTGATTTTAGCTTTTGTAGATATCCATTTTTTATCTTTTGTCTCTTTATTAAAAGCATTTTTATATAATCTACTATCATCTATAAGATTATTCATATTATTACATATCCAAGATGGTGTAAAAACTTCTGCCTTTTCTTTCGTTCTATGACTTTGTTCTAATTTTGATTTTTTTATTCTTGGCTTTATTATATTTCCATTGTATCCAGTAATCTTTTCAATAGTTATTTTATCTTTAATTCCATATCCTTTGCCGTATTTTTTATAATTATCAGTAGCCCACATTATATTTTTATTTGTAGTTCTATCCATCAAAAGAATACCCAATATTTCTGGGTCTAAATTTAAAATCGTGTTTTCTTTTACATCTACTCTTTCATCTAATATCATAACTCTAAATACCCTCTATTAATCTACAATGAGTTTCCCTGTTGTTTTATTCATATTACAATTCTCCTAAATCTCTCCTACATATCTATATACTCTATTAATTGTTTCGTAATTACATATTATATTATTAGTCTTATTATCTATATATGTTTTTCTTAATATCTACGATTATGCTTTTAACACATACTATTAAAATTTTTATAGCATTTTTATTATTATCAATTCCTTTTTTTATTATTTGCATACTATTATATATTCTTTTTTTCAATTTATTATACAATAGGCTTCAAATATTTTCTATATTTTATTTTCTCATTATCTTTAATCATAATATAATTCACAAAATTTTTTCCTACTATTATTTTCATTTAAACAATAAAAAATCGGCATTAAATTTTTGCCGATTTTAAACTTTTTTCATATTTCTTTTTTTTGATTACTTTATCAAATTTTTCAAAATAAACTTTAAACAAAATACATATTAAAAAAATGTCTCTTAAACTCTTTTTGGTTTTGTTTTTTTAATATCTTTTATATTTTACAATAACATGTCTATCTCTATCTGAACCTACAGAAATTGTTTCTATATTTTTTTCTTTCTGCAAAACTGAATGAATAATTCTTCTCTCATATGCTGACATAGGGCTTAATTCTTTGTCTTTTTTTGTTTTTCTAACAGTATTTGCTATATTTTTTGCTAAACTTTCAATTGTCTCATTTCTTTTTTTTCTATAATTTTCACTATCTATTCTTATATGAACTTTTCTCTCTTGTCCTCTATTTACAACTATATTCAATAAATGCTGTATAGCATCAAGAGTTTGTCCGTGCTTTCCTATAATTAAACCCATTTTGTCACCAATTATATTTACTTTGATACTATTTGTATATTTATCCACATCATATTCTATTTTTATATTTTTATCAAATTCTTCTAATATTGGCATAAGCATATCATCAATTTTTTTATATACTTCATCAAGATTTTTAATTGTTTCTTCTCTTTTAGAATCTGATTTGAATTCATATATTCCTTGATTTTTTACAAGTTTATTTTCTTCTCTATCTGCTGTTTTCTCTTTATACTGTTCTTCTTTATCTTCCCTATCGTAAGCTTCTATTATAAATGGCTTTGCACCTATTCCCAAAAATCCTTTTGTTCCTTCTTGTATAATTTCATATTTTAATCTATCACTTGTTAATGAAAGCTCTATCATTGCATTATTAATTGCACCATCAAGAGTTTCACTTGAAACTTTTACTCGCATATTTTCCTCCAATTATTTTTTGTCATTTTTTTGATTATACTTTGATACCATATTTACTTTTGCAAATATGCTATCTTTATTTTCATTTTCAAAATAAAACTTTTCTGCTTCTTTTTCTCTTTCGTCTTTTCCTTCTAAAATTTTCTTTCTTTTTTCTTCTTCTCTATCTTGCTTCTCTTCCATTTTTTTTATGTCAAAAACTGATTTTTCACTAATTGGGCTTAATCCCTTTTTTTCTCTCTTTTTGTTAACCTTTTCTATATTTTGTTTTATCATTTCTTCTACATCTATCTTTGATAATTGATGGTTAACAATAATTTGTTGCACTACCATAAAAAATGATGATGATATCCAATATAATCCAACTCCTGTAGCAAGTCCATATGTAATAAACATAGACATTATTGGCATTGTTATATTCATTGCTTTCATTGTCTGCTGCATTTGATTATTTTCATCATTCAAATTATTTTTTGGATTTGCTTTTTGCATAAATATAATTGAAGCATATTGTGTCAAAAATGCTAAAAATGGTATCAATAAATATATATTAAAAGGATTAAAACTTAAACCATAAGTTGATGGGGATGTAGCAATATTAAGTCCAATAAAAGAATTAGAGCTATTTATAAAATTTAAATTATTAGAAACCACTTCTACTACTTCTTCTGAAAAATTACTTAAAAGAGATTTCATTTGTTCAGGGTTTAATTTATACAAAAAATCTATTATAAAATTTTTTTGTGCATCTACTGTTGCTCCATCAAAATTTTTAACTTCTCTTAATACTCTTTCAAGATTATTATTATTTGCAAATTCTTTTAATGTTTCTATTGCATCTAATCCACCGATTGCATCAACTATAGAAATATAATGAGCCCTTATGCTTTGAACATATGCTGGTATATTAATAATTACTCTATACAATGCAAATATTATAGGTAATTGGATAAGTAATTGGAGACATCCACCAGTCATTGATGTTCCATATTTTTCATAAACTTCTCTTATTTCTTGATTTTGATTCATAAGAGAAACTTGATCTTTTTTTCCCTCATATTTTTTTTGTATAGCATTAATTTCTGGTTGTATTATAGACATAAGTCTTGTGGACTTTTGCTGTTTTATTGTCATTGGATATAAAATTATTCTAGTTATTAAAGTAAAAATTATTATCGCTAACCCAATATTTCCTATACCTATTTTTGTCAAAAAAACATATATAACATCCATCAATATTCCAAACAAATAAGTTATTGGTGCGAATATTCCTGTATCTGCTGTTAAAAACATCTTTCCTCCTTAAGGAACTGGATCATATCCTCCTTTTGAAAAAGGATTACACCTTATTATTCTCCATATAGCATACACACTACCTTTTATTGCTCCATATTTTTCTATTGCATTAATAGCATAATTAGAACAAGTTGGTGTATATTTACATTTACTATATAATGAAAAAAAAGGAGATAAATACTTTTGATATTTTTTTATAATATAAATAAATATCTTTTTCATCTTATTGTTCCATTAATATATCTTTTTTTTTACATAAAAATAAAAAACTTTCTTTTATATTTTCATATTTAATTTCTTTCACATTTTTTTTACATACTACAACTATATCATATGATTTTTTCAAATATTTTTCATTTAATCTAAAAATTTCTCTAATTCTTCTAATTATTTTATGTCTAATAACTGAATTTCCGACTTTTTTTGATATAGATATACCTATTCTATTTTTATCTAAAATATTTTTTTTTGTATATATTATTAAATTTTCATCAGAAATACTTTTTTTCTCATTATAAACATTTTTAAATTCTTTATTTTTTTTTAAAGAATTAAACTTTGACATATTTATACTGCTATTTTTTTTCTACCTTTTTTCCTTCTTGCTGATAAAACTCTTCTACCTTGTTTTGTACTCATTCTACTTCTAAATCCATGAACTTTATTTCTTTGTCTTTTCTTTGGTTGTAATGTCATTTTCATATATAATACCTCCATTTTATATAGTTTTTTAAAATTTATGTAAAATCATATAATTATAATTAATTTTCTTTTAATTGTCAAATTAATTAAGAAAATCTCTAAAAATTCTACTCTTAAAATAAATTTCATTATTAAACATTAATTATTAAAATTAAATTTTAAATAATTTTTATTATTAGAGATTGTCTTAAAAAACTATAAAAATTTTCTATTAATTTCTCTTTATTTAATTTTAAAAAAATTTATTAAATACTATCATAACTTATAAACAAACACTAAAAAATTAAAATTTAAAATGTTAATTTTTTGTTTATAACTTACATTTTTTTATTACTTTCTACATATTATAAATATATGTATGTTAATATCTTGTTTTTAACTTTTTCCACTTTATTATTGATATTTTTTTTATATTTTAATATAATTAAGCCTATGAGTAAATTTTTTGAACAAATAAAAAACAATTGGGATGAAATTACACAAAAAATGTTAAATGATAATGATGAAATTTCTACAGCATTTTTTGATGCCTTTATTAAAAATCCTTTAAAATTAGTAAAATATGAAAAAAATATTTTATATATAGAGGTTCCAGAAGAAGGATATATTAACATTTTAAATAAAAGATTTATACCAAATTTTTTAAAAATAAGTATATCAGAAGTTTTAGATATTCCGCTTTCTAATTTTGATATTTCTTTTGTTGTAAAAAATAATATATATTCAAATCAAGCAATCTCAAAAGAAATAATAGAAAAGAGATTATTAAAATTAAAAATAGACCCAAAAAACACTTTTCAAAATTTTGTTCAAGGTGAATCTAATAGAATGGCTTATGGATCAAGTATTGCAGTAGCAGAAACACAAGCTATTTATAATCCTTTAATTATTTATGGTGGTGCAGGTCTTGGTAAAACTCATTTATTACATGCTATTACACACCATGCAATAGAACAAAATGAAAATTTAAATATTATATATATAACTTGTTCTGAATTTAAAACAGAATTTTATTTATCTATAAAAGAAAATAAAACTAGTGAATTAATAGAAAAATATAAAAATGTTGATTATTTAATAATAGATGATATTCAATTTTTAAGTAATGCAAAAGAAACACAAAATGCATTTTTTGATATTTTTAATTCTCTTTATTGTGAAAAAAAACAAATTATTTTATCAAGTGATAGACCACCAAAAGAAATTGACAATTTACCAGATAGATTGACTTCCAGATTTTCTTGGGGCTTATTTACAGATATTACTTTTCCAGATTATGAAACAAGAGTGGCAATACTTTTAAAAAAACAAGAAGAATTTAATCCAGAATATCCAGTAGATATGGAAGTTATAAGATATATAGCACAAACAGTTAAAACAAATATAAGGGAACTTGAAGGATGCCTTACAAAAATAATTGCTGGTTCAAGACTACAAAAAAAACAAATTAATTTATCATTAGCTAAAGAAATGTTAAATAATGGTGAAAATGATAATAAAAGAATTACTCCAGAAAATATAATAAATACTGTTTCAGAAACACTAAATGTTGATATCTTGGATATTTGTGGAAAAAGTAGAAAAACTGATTTTGTTTATTCAAGAAATATAAGCATTTTTTTATGTAGAGAATTAATACCTGATATAACACAAGAAAAAATAGGTAAATTTTTTGGAGATAGAGATCATTCTACTATTATACATAGTTGTAAACAAATTGAAAAAGACATAAAAACAAATAAAAATTTACAAGAAGATATTAAAATTATAAAAAATAAATTGTTAATATAGATTTTTTATAAACATTTTATTTTTTAAAAAAAATATTATAAAATAAATAAAAATTATAGTTATAAACATATAAACACTATTAATAATAATAAATAAATATAAATAAAAAAATAAATAGGAGACTACTAAATATGAAAATTTCAATAAAAAAGAATAACTTCTTAAATTCTTTAAATATTGTAAAAAGTGCATTACCTAATAATACAACTTTTCCTATTTTTGAATGTATTTTAATAGATGCAAGTAAAAAAAATATAAATTTATATTCAACAAATACAGAAATGTCTATTAAAGCAGATTTAGAAGGTGAAATAATAGAAAAAGGAAAAATAGCAATAGAAGGAAATTTTTTAATAAGTATAATTTCAACAATGCCAAATAATGATGATGATATAATAATAACATCTGATGAAAATTTTAATTGTATTATTTCTTGTGGAAGAATAGAAGAAAAATTTAAAGGAAAAAATTATGAAGATTTTCCTAATTTATCAAATTATAGTAAAGAAAAATATATAAAAATTACAGAATATTTATTAAAAAAGATGATAGAAAAAACTATTGTAGCAGTTTCAAAAAATAGAAAAGAAAAAAATTTATTAATAAAGGGAACAAATATAGAAGTTGAAAATGATAATATATTATTTAGATCAATGGATAATTATAGAATAGCTATAATTAAACAAAAATTAAAAGAAAAATATGAAAAGATGAGTAGTTTAGTTCCAGGAACTACACTTGAGGAAGTTTTAAAAATAATTAAAGGTGATATAAATAAAGAAGTAATAATGTATTTTAATGATAATTTAATAGTATTTGAATTTGAAAATTCTATATTAATATCATCTCTAATAAATGCAAAAAGTATAAATATTGATAGATTAATAAATAATGAATATAAAACAAGAGTAGTTATAGATAAAAAAAATTTATGTGAGAGTATAAATAGAACAAAAAATTATATTAATAGAATAGAAGAAAAACCTGTTTTATTTAATATAAAAGAAGATAAATTAGTAGTTAATTTACAATCAATAAATGGTGATTATAGAGAAGAAATACCTATAAAATTAAATGGAAAAGAATTAATGATAGGTTTTATACAAGACCAAATATATTCAATATTATCTGTTATAGATGATGATGAAATAACATTATATTTTAATTCAAGTCAAGATCCATTGATTATAAAAGATAAAAATGAAAATTATATATATTTAATTCTTTCAGTTTCAATAAATTTAAAATAAAATGTATATAAAAAAAATTAAATTAAATAAATATAGAAATTATGAAAATTTAGATATTGATTTTTTAAATGGTGTTAATATAATTTATGGAAAAAATGCACAGGGAAAAACTAATATTTTAGAAGCAATATATATGACTGCTACTACAAAATCTCACAAATCAGTAAGAGATTATGAAATAATAAAATTTGGGGAAGAAGAAGCACATATAAAAAGTATAATAAATAAAAATAAAAATGATGAAATAATAGATATACATTTAAAAAAAAAAGTAAATAAAGGTATAGCAATTAATGGTAAAAAAATAAAAAAAATTTCAGATTATTTAGGTTTTTTTAATATAGTTTTTTTTTCACCAGAAGATTTAAATATTATAAAAGAAGGAGCAGTAAAGAGAAGAAAATTTTTAGATTTTTATATATGCCAAATAGACAAATTATATGTATATAATTTATCTAAATATAATAAAATATTAAATCAGAGAAATAAATTATTAAAAGATATAAATAATAATAGTGAATTAATTGATACATTAGATGCTTGGGATAATGAATTAATAAAATATAGTTTTTATATAATAAAAAAAAGAGAAGAAATAATAAAAGAATTAGATGAAGAAATTTATAAAAAACATTTTTTTATATCAGGGGAAAAAGAAAAAATAAAAACTATATATGAAAAAAATGTAGATAAAGATAATTTTTATAAATTATTAAGAGAAAAAAGAGAAGAAGATATAAAAAACAAAACTTCTACTATAGGACCTCATAGAGACGATTTAAAATTTATTATAGAAGATGTAGATATAAGAAAATTTGGTTCTCAAGGTCAGCAAAAAACAGCAGCATTATCTATAAAATTTTCAGAAATAGAAAGTATAAAAAGAAAAACAAATAATAATCCTATTTTATTACTTGATGATGTTTTTTCGGAATTAGATGAAAGTAGACAAAAATTATTAATAAATAATATAAAAAATATTCAAACAATTATTACTTGTACTGGTATACCTATAGAGATTTTAAAATTATTATCACCAGATAAAATAATAAAAATAAATAATGGTAAAATAGAAATTGAAAAAAATAAATAAAAGAGGTTTAAATGTTAGAAAAAGAAAAAAATAAATATAGTTCAGAACAAATACAAGTACTTGAAGGTTTAGAAGCAGTAAGAAAAAGACCAGGAATGTATATAGGTAGTACAAATGAAAGAGGATTACATCATTTAGTATATGAAATAGTTGATAACTCAGTTGATGAAGCTCTTGCTGGGTTTTGTAGTGAAATTAAAATAATAATTGGTAAAGATAATTCTATAACAGTTAGAGATAATGGAAGAGGAATACCTGTAGATATAAAAGAGGGATATGGAATATCAGCACTTGAAATAGTATATACAAAATTACATGCTGGAGGAAAATTTGGAGGAGGTGGATATAAAGTTTCTGGTGGTCTTCATGGTGTTGGTGCCTCAGTAGTAAATGCTTTATCAGAAAAATTACAAGTAAAAGTTTTTATAGATGGAAAAATATATTTTCAAGAATATAAAAATGGAGAGCCATTAGATAGAGTAAAAGAAATAGGTGAATGTGATAAAGAAGAAAAAGGAACAGAAGTTTATTTTTTACCAAGTAAAGAAATTTTTGAAACAACAGTTTTTGATTATAATATTTTAAAAACAAAATTTAGAGAAACAGCTTTTTTAACAAAAAATTTAAAAATTATTTTAAAAGATGAAAGAAATGAAAAAGAAGAAATTTTTCATTATGAAGGTGGAATAGAAGAATTTGTAAGATTTATAAATAAAGGTAAAAATCCACTTTATAATGAAGTTTTTTATTGTGAAGGAAAAAAAGATAATATAAATGTAGAAATTGCTCTCCAACATAATGATTCATATACAGAGAGTATATATTCTTTTGTTAATAATATAAATACTCCTGAGGGAGGAACACATCTCACAGGATTTAAAAATAGTTTAACAAAATCTATAAATGATTATTGTAGAGAAAATAAATTATTAAAAGAAAATGAAGAAAATTTATCAGGTGATGATGTAAGAGAGGGTTTAACAGCAATAATATCAATAAAAATAGAAGAACCACAATTTGAAGGACAAACAAAACAAAAACTTGGAAATAGTGAAGCTCAATTTGCAGTTCAATCTGTTTTATCAGATAAGTTAATTTATTTTTTGGAACAAAATCCAAAAATATCAAAAATAATTTGTGAAAAATCTATACTTGCGAGAAAGGCAAGAGAAGCAGCAAGAAAAGCAAGAGATTTAACGAGAAGAAAGTCAGCACTTGATGGTGGAGGACTTCCTGGAAAATTAGTAGATTGTACAGAAAAAGATACAAGTAAGAGTGAAATATTTATAGTTGAGGGAGATTCTGCATTAGGTCCTGCAAAAGAAGGAAGAGATAGTAGATATCAAGCTGTTTTGCCTCTTAGGGGAAAAATTTTAAATGTAGAAAAAGCAAATGAAAATAAAATGTATGAAAATGCTGAAATAACAGGAATGATAACAGCTTTTGGAACAGGTATAAAAAAAGATTTTGATATAAAAAAATTGAGATATGATAAAATAATAATAATGACAGATGCCGATGTAGATGGTGCACATATATCAACATTAATGTTAACATTTTTATATAGATTTTTACCAGAACTAATAAAACAAGGACATGTTTATTTGGCACAACCTCCACTTTTTAAAGTTCAAAAAGGAAAAAAAATAATGTTTGCTTATACAGATGAAGAAAGAGATAAATTTATAGAAGAGTGTGGTGGAAAAGCGACAGTTACAAGATTTAAAGGACTTGGAGAAATGGATACAGAAGAATTAGCAGAAACAACAATGGCCCCAGAGACAAGAATTTTATTAAAAGTAAATATGAACGAAGATGCAGCAAGTGAATTAGATTTAACTTTTACTACTCTTATGGGTGATGAAGTGGAGCCAAGAAGAAATTTTATTGAGCAAAATGCAAAATATGTTAAAAATCTTGATATATAAGGAGATGTGATGAAAAAAATTTTTTTATTTATTTTTTTAAGTTTATTTCTTGTTAGTTGTAATAGAGAGACATTTTTAGAAAATAAAAAACTTCCAACAATTTTTTTTGAAGAAGAAAATCAATATATAAATACAGATGATTATAGTGAAGAAATTCTTGTATTAGGAATAATGAATAAAACAAGTGAAGAAGAAATAAATATTTTAAATTGTATGCATTATTTAGAAAGAGAATTTGTAAATGATATGGTAAGTTTTAATGCAATATTTTTAAATGATGATAAAAATATTAAAAAAGAAGAGTATTATGATAAAATTTTATCATTTATAGCTGATAGTTTATATGATGAAAATATAATTATGGATTATGAAAATAAAATAGGTAAAAAAAATAAAACTAAAAACTTGCCAAAATTATTAATAATAAAATGGGATAAAACTATTGAAAAGATAATAACAAAAGAAAGTGAATTTTTAAATGAAGATCAGCAAAAACTTAAATATACAAAGATAAAAAATATAATTTATGATTTATTAAATAGTCAAGGAGATGAAATAGAAGCAAATATTGTAAGATAAGGAGAATATATGAAAAAGATTTTTTTATTAATTTTAGTTAGTTTATTTTTATTTAGTTCTTGTAGTGAAAGAGAATTAGAAAATAAAAATAATATAGTAAATGAAGAAATTCCAAAGGAAGGAAAAAAACCACAAGATTTTACTATTGAAACAAATTATAATACAAATTTTACACTTTATGAAAATAATGGAAAACCAACTCTCATAAATTTTTTTGCTACTTGGTGTGGACCTTGTGTTGAGGAAATGCCTGCCTTTGAGATGTTAAAAGAAGAATATGGAGACCAAATTAATCTAATAGTAGTGGATTGTGCCGAAGATAGAAGTATAGTAGATAAATTTATACAAGATAACAATTACACTTTTCAAGTAGGATATGACAATGGTGATATTTCTGAGGCATATGGTATAACAGGAATACCTTTTACTCTTGTTTTAAATAAAAACAATGAAATATTAAAAACTTTTACTGGCTCAAGAGGAGTAGAGGCTCAATATAATGCTTATAAAGAGCAAATAGAGATAGCATTAAATGAAAATTAAAAAAATAAAATTTTATTTAATATTAATTATAAGTATAATTTTTATTGTGGTAGGAATTATAAAAAAAGATTATAAAAAAATAAAAAATAAAGCATCCTTTATATGTTTTGAGTGTATAGGTATTGGATAAAAAAGGAGTTAATAAAAATGGAAATTAAAGTTACAAAAGATACAAAATTATCACAACTTTTAAAAGATTGTCCACAAATAATAGATGAAATGATAAAAATAAATCCACAGGCAAAGAGTTTAAAAAATCCTGTTTTTAGGATGATGCTGGGAAAGTTGACAATTCACGAATTATGTGAATATGCAAAAATAAATGAAAATTTATTTATAAATAATTTTAATATGATTATAAAAAAATTAGGCAACAAATGATTTTTTTTAAGGAACAAAAGAGAAGAGCAATACAAATAATTTCTGCAGTTATTTATAATCTAAACATTAAAGGATTTAAAGAAAAAGGAATATATAAAGGAAATATAAAAAATATATGCATTCCAGGACTTAATTGTTATAGTTGTCCTTCGGCAATTTCCTCTTGTCCTCTTGGGTCACTGCAGAGTAGTTTGGCAAATAGCAGATATAATGGAATACCATTTTTGATAATAGGATTATTAATCTTTTTTGGAATAATTTTAGGTAGAATAATTTGTGGGTTTTTATGTCCTTTTGGTTTTTTTCAAGAAATTTTGTATAAAATAAAAACTAAAAAAATTAAAAAAAATAAATTAACAAAAAGATTTTCTTATATAAAATATTTAATATTAATATTATTTGTTATAGTTTTTTCTATAATATTAAAAGCCCCAAGTTTTTGTAAATATATTTGCCCCGAAGGAACTTTGGAAGCAGGTATACCTTTAATTTTTTTGAGAGATGATTTAAAAATTTTAATAGGAAATATTTTTTCATTAAAATTAATAATTTTACTTATAGTAATAACAGCAAGCATTTTTATGTATAGATTCTTTTGTAGTTTTATTTGCCCCCTTGGTGCAATATATTCACTCTTTAATAAGATTTCTTTATTTGGAGTAATTGTAGATGAAAATAATTGCATAAAATGTAATGAGTGTATAAAAGTATGCAAAATGAATATAAAAAAAGTTGGAGATAGAGAATGTATTGCTTGTGGAAGTTGTATAAATAAATGTCCTAAGAGTGCAATAAAAATTAAAAATAGATATTTTTAAAATTTGGAGAGAATGTAAATGGAACCAAATGTATATGACAAAATTAAAGAAGTAGATTTAAGAAAAACAATGGAAGGAAGTTATATTGATTATGCGATGAGTGTAATTACTGATAGAGCACTTCCTGATGTTAGAGATGGGCTTAAACCTGTGCAGAGAAGAATATTATATGCCCTGCATGCTCTTGGGGTAACACCAGATAAGACTGAAAAGAAATGTGCAACAATAGTTGGTGAGACTATGGGTAAGTATCATCCACATGGTGATAGTTCAATTTATGGTGCCCTTGTAAATATGGGACAACCTTGGAATTATAGAAAAGTTTTGATAGATAAACACGGAAATTTTGGGTCAGAAGATGGTGATAGTCCTGCTGCTATGAGATATACAGAAGCAAAAATGAGCAAAATGGCTCAACTAATGCTTGATGGGATAGAAAAAGATGAAGTTGATTTTGTGCCAAATTTTTCAAGTGAATATGAAGAACCAGTTGTGCTACCAGCGAGATTTCCAAATTTATTATTAAATGGAGCCCAAGGAATTGCAGTAGGTATGGCAACAAATATTCCACCACATAATTTTGAAGAGATAATTACAGCAGTAAGAAAAATAATAGAGAATAAAAAAGAAAAAAGAGAAACAAAAATCGAAGAAATATTAGGAATAATAAAAGGACCAGACTTTCCAACAGGGGCACAAGTAATTGGAAGAAAAGGTGTAGAGAGTTATTTATCTACTGGGAGAGGAAAATTTAAGATAAGAGCAATTTGCGAAATAGTTCCACTTGATAAGGGAAGACAGAGAATAGTAGTGAAAGAATTACCTTATAATGTGCATCGCTCTGAACTCATAAAAAAAATAGCAGACTTAGTAAAAGAAAAAAAGATAGAAGGAATATCTACAATAATAGATGTTTATGGCAAGACATCAAAAGAGAAAATTCATATAGAACTTAAAAAAGATGTAAATGCCAATATAATTTTAAATAAGCTATATAAACATACAGATTTGCAAATAATGTATTCTGCAAATATGTTGTGTCTTGTAAAAGGTGAACCAAAAACTTTAAGTGCTTTAAAAATGTTAGAGGAATTTTTACTTCATCAAGAAGAAGTAGTAACAAGAAGGACAAAATATGATTTAAAAAAGTGTGAGGATAGAGCCCACATAGTAGAAGGATTATTAAAAGCTTTAGATATAATAGATGAAATCATTGAGACAATAAAAAAATCAGAAGATACAGATGATGCAAAAAATAATTTAATCAAAAAATATGGATTTTCTGATATACAGGCACAGAGTATAGTTGATATGAGATTAAAAGCTCTTACAAATCTTGAATCAATAAAATTAAAAACAGAATATGATGAGTTGCAAAAAAATATTGCATATTACAGAGAAATACTTGGAAGTGAATACAAATTATTATCAGTGATAGATGAAGAACTTGGTGGAATCGTAGAAAAAGAAAAAGATACAAGAAGCACAAATTTTGTAGAAGAAGAAGGGGAAGACTTCCAAGTAGAAGATTTAGTGGCAGAAGCAAATACAATAATTACAGTTACACATTTAGGATATATAAAGAGAATGGATTTTAATACCTTTAAGACTCAGGGAAGAGGAGGAAAGGGAGTTAAGGGTGCAGCAACTATAAATGATGATTTTGTAAAATATGTATTTACTACCACAATGCATTCAACACTTTTATTTATAACTAATTTTGGAAAAATCTATGCAATTAAAGGTTATGAAGTGCCAGAATCAAGTAGGACTTCAAGAGGGATTGCAATAGTAAATATATTAAAAATCAGTTCTGGAGAAAAAATAGCAGCCATAGTAGATTGTAAAGATTTCACGGAAGATAAGAATATAATTATGGCAACAAAAAATGGAATTATCAAAAAAATTAAACTTAGTGAATTTAGCAATATTAGAAAGAGTGGAATAAAAGCAATTAATATAAAAGATAATGATGAATTGATAACAGCAAAAATAACGACAGAAAAAGATGATATATTTTTGATAACTGAAAATGGACTGTGTAGTAGATTCAATGAAAGTCAAATAAGAAATATGGGAAGGTCAGCCGCAGGTATAAGAGGGATACGGATTAAAGAGAAAGATTCTTTGATTGGATTACTTGCTACGAGTGAGGGTAAAGATTTATTTATAATGACAGAGAGTGGAATTGGAAAAAGAACAGAGAGTAGTGAATTTGCAACAAAAAATAGAGGTGGAAGAGGGCAAATATGTTATAAGCCAGATGAAAAAACTGGAAAATTAATAGGTGTAGAACTAGTAAATGGCGATGAAGATATAATGGTAATAAATGATAAAGGTCTCATCATAAGGATACCAGTAAAAGAAATAAAGACAATAGGTAGAACAGGAAAAGGTGTATATATAATGAGAAATGAAGAGAATTCAAAAGTAGTAAGCATTACAAAAATTATAGAGGAATAAAAAATTATCATGTAGGCATCGTAGGGGCGAAGCACCGCGAGCCCAAATATAAAATTATGAGGAGAAAAAAATGAGTAAAGAATATGAAATTTTAAAAGAGAGTTTTGAGAGTATAAAAGAAAAAATTCCATTTAAGCCAGATGTTGCACTTGTCCTTGGCTCAGGGCTTGGAAATTTTCCAGAGGGTAGAGAAATATTTGCTACTATAAATTATAGTGAAGTTAAACATTTTCCTATTTCAACAGTAGAGGGACATAAAAATAGATTTGTATTTTTAAAAGTTGGCGATAAAAATGTAGTTTGTATGCAAGGGAGAGTTCATCACTATGAAGGATTTGATACAAAAGAAGTAGTGAGACCTATAAGGCTCATGAAAATGATGGGTGCAAATATTTTATTTTTATCAAATGCAGCAGGTGGTATGAATAATAATTTTAAAATAGGGGATTTGATGATAATAACAGACCACATTTCTTTTTTTGTGAAATCACCACTAATTGGAGAAAACATAGATGAGTTTGGAACAAGATTTCCTGATGTATCAAAAGTATATACAAAAGAATATGTTGATTTGATAAAGAATATAGCAAAAAAACAAGGAGTAGAATTACAAGAAGGAGTCTATACACAAATCACTGGACCTGCATATGAAACACCAGCAGAAACGAGACTTTTACATATGATAAAGACAGATGCTGTAGGGATGAGCACAGTAGTAGAAGCAACAGCTGCAGCACATATGGGGATGAAAGTTTGTGGCATAAGTTTAATTTCTGATGTAGAAAAAGATACAGGAGAGCAAGAAGTAGTGACACATGAAAAAGTACAAGAAGCAGCAAGAAATGCAGAAAAAAAATTTATTCCTCTTGTAGAAGAAGTTATAAAAAATATGTAATAAAATATGATAAATATAGTTTTACTTGAACCAGAAAAACCAGACAATGTAGGGAATATTGGTAGAACTTGTGTCTGTGCTAAAGCCTCTCTACATCTCATATATCCCTTGGGATTTCAAATGACAAGAAGTAAAATTCATCATGCAGGTCTTGACTATTGGGATAGATTAGAAAAGTATACATATGATAATTTTTATGATTTTTTAAAAGAGAATAATTTTATAGAAACTCAAAAAAAAATAAAACAAGAAAATAAAAAATTATATTTTGCAACGACAAAAGCAAAAAAAACTTATACAGATGTAAAAATAAATGATGGTGATTTTATAATGTTTGGAAAAGAATCAGCAGGAATACCAGAAGAATTTTTAAAAGCAAATGAAGATTATTGTATAAGAATACCAATGGATGCGGAGGAGAGGTCTTTAAATTTAAGTAATAGTGTGGCAATAGTTTTATATGAAGCATTGAGACAAAATAATTTTTTCTCACTTAATAAGAAAGGAAATTTTAGAACATAAGTAAATCTCTGAAAAACCTAACAATTTATCCAAGTTTTCCTATAGTGTAAGTGCGAAGCTCTGCGAGTCCGAATGAATGTAGGGGCAAACCTTTTGTAAAGACTAACATGGTATACAAATAGTCTAAGGGGATAGTATACAT
>CAMIYN010000006.1 GCA_946403075.1 uncultured Lachnospiraceae bacterium
AAGAGCAAATGCTGCTGTTATTTTACCATTATACTTCCTATCATAATTCTGTGGCCAATCATTCCCATCCACTTTTCTTATGGGAGAATCTTCAACCATGGAAGAATAGGTTAAATCATTATTTTCTATATATTGAGTGGCAAGGTCATATGTAAATTTTAATCTAAGCTTATAACAAATTTTACATCTATCACCTGTCTCTTTACAACTCTCATAACCCATTACTGCATTTAAGAATTCTAAATGGTCATATTCACTATAAATAATTTTTATATCAAAATTTAAAATATTAATTAATTTTTCTAATTCTTCATATCTTTTATTAAATTCTAATTTTGTGTCAATATTTGGATTATAAAAAACTATATAAATATTAAAATATTCATACAAATACTTTAAAACATAACTACTGCAAGGAGCACAACAAACATGCAAAAATAAATTTGGCTTATTTTTTTTATCAATATTTGATAATATTTTTTTTAATTCTATATCATAGTTCATAAACTTACGACCAATACACAATCGCTGTAAACCACATCATAAAAATAATTAATAAAAATTTTATAAATTCTATCACATGTATTTTTTTTAATTTGAATTTGTATCTAATATTTCTCTTAAAATAATCATATGGTAGCATTGTTAAATAATATGATAAATTAAAACAAAATAGGAAAAAAAATATAATTGGCACTATGCCTTTATTATTTACAGAATCCATACATAAAATCATTGTGCATATCAAAATCAATATTGCAAACACAACACAAAAAATTTTTAATAAATTATAAATTTTATTTTTTCTGTCCATCTCTAATCCTTTTTATATAAAAACAAATTATCGCAGCAGAAATTGACACATTTAAAGATTCAATTTCCCCAGACATCGGTATATTTACAAAATCATTAGAAACATTTTTTACTTCATCACTAATTCCATTTGCTTCATTTCCAAAAATAAAAACAATATTATTTTTATATTCCAAATCATAATATTTTTTTGAATCTAAACTACTCGTTGCAACAATTTGAAAATTTTTATTTTTCAAATATAAAATATCACTTTTTAAATCATTAGACAATAAAAATTTCATCCTAAAAAAAGAACTCATACTTGCCCTTATTACTTTTGGAGCCGTGATATCACAACAATCTTTTGACAATATAATATATTTAAATCCACTCGCTTCTGCCATCCTTATGATTGTCCCAATATTTCCTGGGTCTCTAACTCCATCTAAACAAATTGTATCACTATTTATATCATCAATACTTATAAAATTATCATATTTTGCTACTGCAATAATGCCTTGCGAATTTTCTGTTGATTTAATTTTATTAAATACTTTTTCACTCAATATATATTTTTTTATATCTATATATTTATCTAAAATTTTACCTTCATAATTTTCTCTTATAAAAATTTCACAGATAAAATCCTTTGGTGTATCAAAAATTAATCTCTCCCCTTCAAGAAAACACAAATTGTTTTCATATCTATATAAAAAATCATTTTTAATCTTTATTAAATTTTTAATTTTTTTATTATCAACAGATGTTATAAAATTTGCTTCCATATCTCCAAATCTGATACTGCGACAAATCCAATTTTTGAATCAACATTTTTAAACCCTATAAATGGACTATCAGCAGTAGCATTCCTTTTAAATTGCATTTTAAAAAATCTATCAAAAAATGTATTTATGCATTGCTTAATATACCCTTCTTCAAACTCATCTTTAAATGCATATAAAGAAAGGTCATAAATTTTTTCAATAGAAAAATTATAATTTAAATAATAATACATAAAAAAATCGTGAAGCTTATAATTTCCAAGTATTAACTCGGTATTTTGTGATTGCATCCCATCAACAGCAGGGAGTAATTCTGGGCTTATTGGCATACTCAAAATATTTTCAAGGACATTTGATAAGACTATATTTTCATTTACATAATATTCACTAAAAACCTTCAAAATTTTTCTAACAAGAGTTTTTGGTATAGAAGAAATCAAATTATACATACTAAATTGGTCTCCACTATAAGTTGAAAATCCAAGTGCACACTCACTCATATCAGATGTACCTATAACTATACCTTGATTATCATTTGCCACATCCATCAAAACTTTTGTTCTCTCTCTTGACTGGGCATTTTCAAATGTGACATTTGTATCATTCAAATCATGATTTATATTATTAAAATGTAATTTTATACTCTCTGTTATATCAATCGTTCTAAGGTTTACATTTATCGCCCCACAGAGTGAATTTACATTTTCAAGACTCCTATTTGAAGTGCCAAAGCAAGGCATATTAATTGCAATAATATCTACATTTAGATTTTTCATCATCTGTCTCGTCTTATTGCAAATAAGTAATGCAAGAGTTGAATCAAGCCCACCACTCACACCTATAACAATATTTTTTGCTTTTATCACTCTCATTCTCTTCATTAATGCTACTGATAAAATATTTATTATTCTATTTGACACATTAATCATTTCATTTTGACTAAAACTATATGGCTCTTTTTCAATACTTCTATATATTTGTGGCAAATGAGTATATTTAGTGTCATCAAAAAAAATATCAATATAATTTATTTTATCTAAATCACTCACTTTTCTCTTTTTTGACAATAAAACATCTATATCTATATCAGATATTATACTATTTTTTCCCAAATTATCATTTTTTGAAATTAATTTCCCACATTCAAAAACATATGCTCTCGAAAAAAATATAAATCTCGAAGTTGACTCCATAAAATTAGGGGCAGCAGTTATAAGAGATATTTTCTCCTCATCAGAAAAAAACTTTTTTTTGTTTATTTTATTATCAACATTTATATCTTCATACATAATAGATGGATTTAACACTATATTCGTTGATAAAAAATTATCTTCTTCGTCATCATAATTTATAGAAACAGTTAAATCAGAAAAATCTTTTAAATTTATAACTACATTAGGACTAAAAATAACACTATTTATATTATCTTCAATATTAAAATCCACACTAGTATTAATATTTTTAGCATCAGAAAAATTTTTTGAACTAAGAACTTTTGTTCCACTTATTTTTCTCCTTGGGACAAAAGAAAGGACTTCACCTTTTTTAATTACTGCTGATACATCATATATTGAACCATTATATTTATAAGGAAGAGACAGAACTATCAAAATATCAAAATCCTTTGTCTCTACTGAAATATCAAATAATGCTTTTTTTGCTGCATCTAAAATATCTTCGTCAAAAAAAACATCATATAAAGAGCAAGAAGTAAGTGATAACTCTGGAAAAACTACAATCTTTACTCCTTTTTCATTTAAATCAACTATTTCATCAATTATATTTTTCTTATTATGCTCTATATCTCCAACTTTTATTTCTGGAAATGCAGCCGCAACTCTCAAAAATCCAAACATTTTTTTACCTCGATTTTTATTTTATCATATAAATTATTTTTATGAAACCTCTATAAAAGAATTTTGTTAAAAAACAACATGTAGGGGCGAACCTTTGGGAGCCCTTTTGTATTTTTCTAAACATAGCTCCGTTCTATCGTAGGGGCGAACCACTGGGAGCCCTTTTGCATATTTTTCAATATGCTTTGTTGGCCGTAGGGGCAAAGTACCACAAGCACAAATGAATTTTGTTTTGAACTATCTTAAAAAATAATTTTGCCATATTTAAATTTTTATCATAGTCAAAGGATGTAGAATATATATCTGTAATTTTTTGGTAAAATCTTCTTTATTATTAATTTTTGTAATAAACTTTTTAAATAAATCTTTAAAATTATTTGTATCATAATCAATACTTCCATCACAAATACTAATATACTTATAGCCAAGAGATAAAAAATGACAAAGAGCTGGTATTTTTGCTCTTGTGTCTTCATTAAATATTTTATTTTTAACAAAATTTTTATTCATTAAAAATTGATACCCCTAACTCAAATGCACATTTTAAATCGATAGGAAATTGATTAGCATTAACTTCTTTTTTATGTCCTTCATTAAAAGAAGCCATATTATACTTGCTATAATCATTTACTTGTAAAGTATCAAATGCTCCAATTATTTTTATATCACCATTTAAATTATGTAATAGTCCCAAATCATTTTGTATTTTTGTAGCATAGTATTTTTCATAAACTTCCTTTGGTGCATTCATAGTCAGAATCACCCCTACATTAATACTTTTATCATTATAATTATGGTAATCATCATAAGAAAGTGTCACAAAATGAACTCTCTCCATAAGAGCTTGTATCTTACTTGTAATATTCCCTTGATAAATTGGCGACCCTATAATAAGTGCATCCGATTCAAATATTTTGTCAATTATTGGTGACAAATCATCTTTCCAAAAACAATGATTTCTTCTCCCATCTTTTAATTTGCAGGCAAGACAACTTCTGCAGCCTGTGAAATTTAAATCATACAAATCAAAATATTCTACTTCACAACCTTTTGACTCAGCACCTTCTTTTGCGGATTTAAGCATTTTAGCTGTGTTATTATTTTTTCTTGGACTACCATTTAATATTATTACCTTCATCACTTTATCTCCTCGTATAATATTGTTTATAAATTTATATTATTAATAATAATATATTTGATATATTTTATATATGATACTGTGGATTAGTGTTTTAAATATATTTTACAAATTCACTTATGGCATTTCTCTTAAAGTGCCAACCATTAGGTTTTGATTTCTCATTAGGATATCCAAGTCCAAGCATCATAACAGGTATTATATTACTTGGCAACTCAAATACTTCTTTGACACTTCTTGAATCAAAACCTCTTACCCATATAGTATGAACTCCAAGTTCTTCTGCTTCATACATCATAGTGGTTGCTGCTATACTTGCATCCTGTTCTCCTGAATTATAATTGTTAAATAATCTATCATTTGGTTCAGTCCATACAACATCTAAATCATAACAAACTAATATCATAATTTTACATTATAATGAAATGGTGTAACAGTTTTAAGTTTTTCTAAACCAACTTCACTACTTATAACATAAAATCTTTGTGGCTGATAATTGCAAGCCGTAGGGACTATTCTTCCTGCTTCAAGTATCAAATCAAGTTTTTCTTTTTCTATTTGCTTATCGCTAAAAAATCTCTCTGAAAATCTATTCTTTGCTAATTCTAAAAAATTCATAACCACCTCCTACAATGTTTTTTTAAAACACTAATATAATAAACAAATCATTACTAAATAATTATATCAAATCTCTCAAATAAAAAAAACACTTTATTAAAAATTTCGATATGGGTAAATTCTTATTTAAAATTCTATCAAGTATTTATTTTTTCATAAAAAAATATTATAATACAAAAATGAGACTTAGACATAAAATTGGTTCGGAATTAGAAATAAAAAATTCTAAACACTGCATCAATTTAATAAAAACAAATAATCAATTTGAAAAATTAGATTTAAATTTGATTTTCAAAAATGCAAATCCTAACTATATAGAATTTGGCACAGGTAAGGGGCAGTTCATTTGCAAACTTGCAAAACTAAACCCCCAGATTAATTTTATAGGTGTAGATAGATATGCAACTGTTCTATCAAAAGCAATAAAAAATTTGAATGAAACTTTTGAGACAGCAGAAAGTATTGAAAACCTTAGATTTTTATTGTTTGATGTAAAAGATATAAAAGAAATTTTAAATTCTAAAACTATAGATAAAATATATCTAAACTTTTCTGACCCCTGGCCTAAAAAGAGACATATAAATAGAAGGCTCACTTCCTATAATTTTTTACAAATCTACGATTACCTACTTAAAAATAATGGTAGTATAGAATTTAAAACTGACAATATTGATTTATTTAATTTTTCACTAAATGAAATTAAAAATTATAATTCTTTTAAAATAGAGCAATGGACTTTTGATTTGCATAATGATATAATTATGAATAAAGATAATATAATGACTGAGTATGAAGAAAAATTTTCTTCATATGGCAATAAAATATGTAAATTAATTGCAACCAAGGAGGTTAATTATGGCTAAAATTATTTTAGAACAAGATTTTGAAAATGAAGTATTAAAAAAAGAATGTGCAGTTGTAGACTTTTTTGCTGATTGGTGTGGTCCTTGTAAAATAATGTCTCCAATCATCGATGAAATCTCAAATGAAAAACCAAATGTAACTGTTGTAAAAGTAAATGTAGATGAGGCATCAGCATTAGCAGAAAAATATCAAATAATATCAATTCCAGCAATTTGTATTTTTAAAAATGGCGAACTCATTAAAAAATTTGTAGGTGTCACAGAAAAAGAAGATATTGAGAGTTTAATTTAAGGCATCAAAAAACCTCTAAAAAGTATACTTTTTAGAGGTTTAACTAAAATCATTTATAACCTATTTTATATTCTGCACATACTCTCTATGTCTTTTTATGACTTCTTCGCTTGGATTAGAATATTCTTTTAATTTTGAATATATATTAGATAATTTTGTATTAGAAACACATATATTGTTATTATCTATAATATTATTAATTAAAATATATATCCCTTACCCCACCACATTAATTCTTGCTATTGCTCTCTTCAATGCTAATTCAGTTTTTACTAAATCTAAATCATTTTTATTTTGTGATAACTCATCTTCTGCTCTATTTTTTGCTCTAACTGCCCTATCCAAATCTATATCATCTCTCCACTCAATTATCTCTGCTAAAATTGTTATGACATCTGGCATAATCTTAACAAAGCCTGCATGGAGTGCTGCAATTTTCCTGTCTCCATTTGATTCATATATTACAAGTTTACCTGGTTCTATTACTTGTGTCATAGGAACATGTTTTGGGAAGATACCTACATACCCTTCTGTTGTATTATATTCTACAAAAGATACTTCCCCATCATAAAAAACATCTGTTGGAGTTATAATTTGTAAAAAAATATTATCCATTATTTTTCAGCCTCATATTTTTTTACAACTTCATCAATTGTTCCAGCATTAAGGAAAAAGTTTTCTGGTATATCATCATATTTCCCATCAAGTATTTGTTTAAATCCTTCAACTGTATCTTTTACAGAAACATACTGACCTGATAAACCTGTAAATTGCTCTGCCACATGGAAAGGTTGTGACAAAAATCTCTGAACTCTTCTTGCTCTTGCAACTGCTTTTTTATCTTCTTCTGACAACTCATCCATACCAAGCATTGCAATTATGTCTTGTAATTCTTTATATTTTTGCAAAACTTCTTGAACTCCCATAGCAACTCTATAATGTTCTTCCCCAACTACAAGTGGATCAAGCATTCTTGAAGTAGAGCCAAGTGGATCAACAGCAGGATAAATTCCTATTTCAACAAGTGATCTTGTGAGAACTGTTGTTGCATCTAGATGTGCGAAAGTATTTGCAGGAGCAGGGTCTGTCAAATCATCAGCAGGCACATATACTGCTTGAACTGATGTTATAGAACCATCTTTTGTAGATGTGATTCTCTCTTGAAGAGCTCCCATCTCTGTTTGAAGTGTTGGTTGATAACCTACTGCACTTGGCATTCTACCAAGTAGTGCCGAAACTTCTGAACCTGCTTGTGTAAATCTAAATATATTATCTATAAATAATAAAACATCTTTTCCTGCTCTATCTCTAAAATATTCAGCCATAGTTAATCCTGCAAGTCCTACTCTCATTCTTGCCCCTGGTGGCTCATTCATTTGACCAAATACCATAGTTGTTTTTTCTATAACACCTGACTCACTCATTTCATGGTATAAATCATTTCCCTCTCTTGTTCTCTCACCAACTCCTGTGAATACAGAATAACCACCATGCTCTGTTGCTATATTTCTAATCAGCTCTTGTATTAACACAGTTTTTCCAACCCCTGCACCACCAAAAAGTCCAATCTTTCCACCTTTTTGGTAAGGACACAAAAGATCTATAACTTTAATTCCTGTCTCCAATATTTCTTTTTCTGTTGATTGGTCTTTAAAAGTTGGAGCTGGTCTATGAATAGGCCAATGTTCTTTAACTTTTGGTTCTGGCTTATTGTCAATAGCCTCACCCAAAACATTAAACATTCTCCCCAAAGTCTCTTCACCAACTGGAACAGATATAGGGGTATTATCAGTTGATACTTCCATCCCCCTAACTAAGCCATCAGTTGGTCCCATAGCTATACACTTAACTACTCCATCTCCTAAATCCTGTGCTACTTCCATAGTTAGTTTTGTTCCATCATCTCTTTTTACAAAAACTGCACTATTAATCTCGGGAACAGTTGTGTCAAATTTTACATCAACTACAGCACTTATAATTTGAATTATTTTTCCATGTAATTCCATAATTTTCTCCTATATAGCATTTGCTCCTGCTATAATCTCAGTTAACTCTTGAGTTATAGCACCTTGCCTTGCTCTATTATATTGAATACTTAATTCTTCTATTAATTCATTTGCATTATTTGTAGCATTATCCATCGCTGTCATTCTCGCACCATTTTCACTCGCAAGTGATGAATTAATTGCTCCAAAAATTATAGCAGTGACATATTTTGGTATTATGAGATTTAATATCTCATCATCATTTGGTTCATAATTCATTATTAGATTACTACTATCTGCAAATTCTGATTTTCTTACTACATACATATTCTTTTTTGTAGCTAAATCACTTGTTGCATTATGTGTTAAATCATTCGTAGATATAGGTAGTAATTTAATAAATCTTGGAACATGCACTACTGTATTTTTAAAATATGTATATAAAATATAAATATTAGAAATAATACCATCTTCAAAATCTTTTAATAAATCTTTTGATAAATTGTAAGCATCCTCAAAGCTTGGTGTATTTAATAAATCACTATAATCATTTTTTATTTCATAACCTTTTCTCTTTAATGCATCTCTCGCTTTAGCACCCATTGAATAAATTAAAATATTTTCATGATCTATTTCAAATTCTTTTATGCCTTTTTCAAATTCTTTTACTACACTCGAATTATATCCACCTGCTAAACCTCTATCACTTGATATAACTATAATTGCTGATTTTGCATTTCTTTTACTCTTTATGTATTTATGATTTGAATTTGCGGATTTACTCAAAATCTCAGTCATAGTTTCATACATAGTATTAAAGTAAGGAATAGACTTTTCTGCTAATTCCTTTGTCCGTTGAAGCTTAACTGTCGCAACGAGTTTCATTGCTTTAGTGATTTGACTTGTAGATTCGATAGAATTTCTTCTTTGTTTTATTTCTTTTATAGTAGCCATTTAATTATTCCTTATAACTCAATGTTTCTTTATATTCATTGATACAATTTTTTAATTCCTTCTCTAAATCTTCTGATAATGTTTTTGTTTCCCTTATCTCTTTACCTACATTTGGATGTTTTGTATCCATAAAACTAAATAGTCCCTCTTCAAATTCCAAAATCTTTCTAACAGGAATATCAAGTAACATTTTTCTTGTAGCAGCATATATTATCATTATCTGTTTTTCAACAGGTATTGGTTTATATTGATTTTGTTTAAGCATCTCTTTAATTCTCTCACCTTGTGCAAGTTGCTCTTTTGTATGTTGATCTAGATCAGAACCAAATTGTGCAAAAGATGCAAGCTCATTATATTGAGCCAAATCAACTCTTATAGGTCCTGCAATTTTTTTCATCGCTTTTATTTGAGCTGAACCACCTACACGGCTAACTGATAATCCTGCATTTATAGCTGGTCTAAATCCAGCATGGAATAACTCTGTCTCCAAATATATTTGTCCGTCTGTTATTGAAATAACATTTGTAGGTATATATGCAGACACATCACCTGCTTGAGTTTCTATTATAGGTAGGGCAGTTAAACTTCCACCACCCAAATCATCATTTAATTTTGATGCTCTCTCAAGAAGTCTTGAATGCAAATAGAAAACATCTCCTGGGTATGCCTCTCTTCCTGGTGGTCTCTTTAAAAGTAATGAAAGTGTTCTATAAGCTGCTGCATGCTTACTCAAATCATCATATATTATAAGGACATCTTCGCCATTTTCCATCCACTCTTCACCTATAGCACAACCTGCATAAGGAGCAATATATTGTAGCGGTGCCAAATCACTTGCAGTAGCAGCAACCACTGTAGTGTAATCCATAGCACCAAAGTCTTCAAGCACTTTAACAATATTTGCAACTGTTGATGCTTTTTGTCCTATTGCTACATATATACATTTTACATTTTGTCCTTTTTGGTTAATAATAGTATCAATCGCTATAGCAGTTTTTCCTGTCTGTCTATCTCCTATTATCAACTCTCTCTGTCCTCTACCTATTGGTATCATCGCATCGATTGCCTTTATACCTGTCTGTAATGGAGTGTCAACTGATTTCCTATCAATAACTCCATGTGCAATTCTCTCTATTGGTCTTGACTTATCTGTTTTTATTGGACCTTTTCCATCTATAGCTTGACCGAGTGCATTTACTACTCTTCCAACCATAGCATTTCCAACAGGAACTGACATTACTTGTTTTGTTCTCTTTACAGTATCCCCTTCATTTATTTTATTTGTATCTCCAAGTAAAACACAACCTATGTTGTCCTCTTCAAGGTTTAATATCATTCCATATACTTCATTTGGAAATTCTAATAACTCGCCTTGCATAGCATTTGCAAGTCCGTGAACTCTCACTATTCCATCAGAAACTTGCATTACTACTCCAACATCATTTACATTTAACTTGTCGCCATATTTATTTATTTGTTCTTTTATAATTGAACTTATTTCTTCTGGTTTCAAATTAGTCATAATTAAACACCTCTTAGGTTTTTACTCAATGTGTCTATTTTTGTCTTCATAGTAGAATCCAAAACCTTATCTCCCACAACAATTTTTAATCCTGAAATTAATTCTTCATCTACTTTATATTCAAAAATAAACTGCTTATAATTAGTTGTATTGATTAGTTTCTCTTCCAATAATTCTTTTTGCCTATCATTTAACTGTGTTGCAGATGTAATATATGCAACACCAATATTTTTATACTCTCTAACTCTTGCCAAAAAATATTCCATTATAGAAACTATCTCTTTCTCTCTACCCTTATCTATTATTATGTATAAAAAAGATAAAATTTTAGTATTTTTTCCTTTAATCAAAGAATCTAATTTAAAAACAGATAATACCTTTGACAGAGCCCCTTTCCATACATTTTCAATAAATATATTTTGTAGAGTTTGTTTTTTTTCATCAGTAGATATTATTGGATTTGATACAAAATCTCTCAACTCTTTTGAAGTTTCAAATATGTACTTTATATCATTTGCTTCTTCATAAGTTTGTTCTATTAAATTATTTTCCAATGCATAATCAAAAAGTGCATCACCATAAACTTTTGATATTAATTTTGCCATGTTTTATCACCTATTTGATCTAAAGTTTCTTTAAACATTAAATCAGCATCGTTTTCATTTATGTTTTTCTTTATAAGCTTTGTGGCAACAAGAGTAGATATATTTACTACTTCCTTCTTTAATTCATCTATTGCTTTTTCTTTTTCAAGTTCTATCTCCTTATGTCCTCTATCCACTATTACCTTAGCCTCAGCTTTTGCCTTTTCAACTATATCATTACTCAAAATATTAGCATTTTTCTTTGCTTCTTCTAACATATTATTGATTTCTACTTTAACTTCAGCTAATTTTTTTTCATACTCTTGTTTCATATCTTCTGCCAATTTTAACTTTTCATCAGCATCATCTAATTCTTTTTTGATTTTATTTTTTCTCTTATCAAGAACAGATCTAACTGGAGTAAATAAAAAATATGATAAACAAGCAAATAAAATAAGAATATTTAGAGCAGTAATCAGTGAGTCAAAAATCAGCTGCCCATCAAAGCCTATTATTCTTGCCAAATCATTCATTACAAAAACCCCCAATATTAACCGAATGGCTTAACGAACATAAGTATAATAGCAACAACTAATCCATAAAGACCAGTAGTCTCTGCAACGGCTTGACCTAAAAGCATAGTAGAAGTTATATCTGATTTAGCACCTGGATTTCTACCAACTGCAGAAGCTCCATAACCTGCTGCAATACCTTGTCCTACACCTGGTCCTACACCTGCTATCAAAGCAAGTCCTGCTCCTATAGCAGAGCATCCGTAAATAAAATCAATACCTGAAATTCCCATTAAAATATCCTCCTTAAAATATTATTATATAAAATTATGGTAACCTCTAATAATATACACTTTTTAAAAATGTTAAATAATGAAGGTTTCCTTATAACTTTTGGCTTACATAAACCATTGTTAACATACTAAATACATAGGCCTGGATACAACCACTAAATAAATCACAATATGCATGTAAAAATGTAGGTAGTCCTAACCTAAAAAGTAATGGAATCATTCCATACCAAAGTCCCATTATTATAACACCAGAAAGTAAATTTGCAAATAGACGTAAACTAAGTGTTATAGGTGTCGTGACCTCTCCTATTATATTAATAGGAAACAGTAATGGTGTTGGCTTAAATAAATCAAGTAAATTATTTATTCCATTGTTTTTAAAACCTTGAAATTGTATTATTATAAAAGTAAATACCCCGAGAGGTAGTGTCACTCCATAATCAGCAGTTGGGGCTCTAAGCCCAATTAATCCAGATAGATTTGCAAGTAATATAAAAACAAAAATAGTCCCTATATAATTTCTAAATCTTATCGCATTGTCACCCAAAGTTCCCTGTACCATATTATCAATTAATTCAACAACCATTTCGATAAAATTTTGAAATCCTACTGGCACTAATTTTGCCTTTTTTATATACACACTGCAAATAATAGCAAAAACTATAAGAATTAAGCATATTAGACACATTGACAATATAGAATCAGTAATCCATACATCTTGTCCCAAAAACTTAAAAGGCATTTTCAAAACACCCTTTATCATAAATTTTTCAGCAATATTTGCATCTAAAAACAATCCCATAATTACCTCTAACAAAAAATTCTATTTTTTATAATCGGTGTCAAATAAGCACCTATTTTAATTCCAAAAACTGAAACTACTGTCATTAATCCTACATATGGTTTTATGAAAGATAGAATTAATGAAAAAACTACAAAAATCAAATATCTAAATATACTTCTCTTTCTCAAAAAACTAATTGCCTGATTTTCATTTTTAAAATATATAAATTCATTTAAAGTTTTTGACATATGTATAATCATCAAAGAGCCAATTATTAATCCTACTATTAATCCAAAAAATATATTTAAAAATAAATTTATATCTAATCTATGAAGTAAAAATAAAATAAAAAAGAATATCATCAAAGCAATATTAAAAATTACATTCACTATAGTTATGCATATTATATTTTTTTTAAAATCATTATTTTCCATTTCTTTCAAACTTATCTAACATCTCACTATCTGTATTTGAAGAATCATAAATAAACTTTTTTATCAACATATATGAATTTCTAAAACCCACAATGATGCCAAACACCAATCCATATACTATAACATCAAATCCAGTTTTATCCCTTATAGCGATAGTTACAAATAACACAAAAAAAATAGGAACTAACATTGATATGCCAACTTGAGTTATCAAAACTAAAGTTTTATAAACTATAGATTTATACATATGAAATATTATAACATAATGTTTTTTTTTGTAAAGACAAATTTTTAATTTATTTGTAACAAATTTTTATAAAAAATTTATACTTAATATAACAAAATCCCCAATTTATCAATAAATTAAGCCGTATTTTTAACTAATTTATTGATTATTTTTTCTTTTTCACAACTTCCATTTGTTTTAAATCTCAAATAGTCTAACCCCATTTTATTCAGTATTCCATTTTTTAATTCATCTCTCTCACTCTGTTTAGTCCCAAGTTTATGATAATCATAGCCATCAACTTCAATTGCCAGTATTGGTTTCTTATCATATTTATTAAATATTAAAAAATCTAAATGTGTATTTTTATTTTTAATATAACTAATCTCTTTACTATCAAAAATATCATTCGTTAAAATTAAATTTCTAAGAGGATAATGAATAACTACATCCAAGTTGCAAATATTATATTCTTCAAAAATATTTTTAATCAATGTATACATTATATTTTCAGAATCATAATCTGATATCTTCTCGTATCTTGACAAATAAATTATCCTATCATTTGTATATTGTTTATATAGCAAATCAAAAACAGAACTTATTTTGCTATTAACAATTTTAAAATTGTTATAATTAATATAAGATACCAAATCAGATATGTTAGAATCAATTCTTTGTTCATTTCCAGAAACAATTATTACAAACTTCTTTTTGGCACGGGATATTGCCACATTTAATAAATTTGCATTATCTACAAAATTTCCTATAATATCATCAACAGTAGACAGTATTATAACATCCTTTTCCCTCCCTTGAAATTTATGAACTGTATCGACTTCTATTTTCCTATTTTGTAATCTATTTTTTATTGCTAATACTTGATTATTATATGGAGCAATAATGCCTATATCTTCATCTCTAAACTTTTCTAATTTTGGTAATATTTCTTTTAATATAATATCTATTTGTCTTTCACTATAATGATCTCGATCAAAATTCCCTTTTGCAGTAATATGTGCCTCCATAGAGTTTTCATTATTATCATCACTTGTCATTACTACTAGTTCATTATTATAAAACTTCAAATTACAAAACTCTATTATTTTAGGATGACATCTATAATGTTCTTTTAATAATGTGATAGGAGGTTTTAAACTATCGGATATAGATTTCATAAAGCTATTTTCAATAAAATATTCTTTTGTAATATCATATTTTTTTATCAATTTATCACATTCAAGTTTATCATCATTTGTTACAATATTAGGTAATTGTTTCAAATCTCCTACAACTACTACATTATTTGCAACATTCATTGCCAAAGCACCAGTGCAAATATCAACTTGCGATGCTTCATCCATTATTAAATAATCATATTTACAATTTAGCCCCAATGAATTTGCAGCCGAAAAAGTTGTGCTGAGCACAATGGGATATTCATCTAAAAACTGTTTTGAGTTTCTTTTCAAACTTTCAAGTGAAAAAATTTCTCTTTCTCTATTTGAATATTTATTATTAATATGATTGAATAAATACTTATTTGAATTTAAAATATATGTATTAATTAATTCATCAATATTTTTATTTTTTAAATATAATTCATTATCAAGGATAGATTTTTCTAATTCATTTAGTTTTACTATATAATACTTATATTCTAATGCCAACATTAAATCTATATCACTTATTTTAAAAAAATCTTTAATCTTAATATAATTAAAAAATCTGATTATTAATCTGTCCAAAAATGTAGTTTTCTCTTTTTTAGTAATTTTAAATTTTAGTTTTTCCCACACACTATAAACTTTTTTACTTTTATTACATTTTACAATTTCTCTCAATTCATTATTATTTTCTATTGTATTAAACTTTTCATCAAAATATTTTTTCTCTATCTCAATTTGGCTGAGTTCCATTTTTGCGATAGACAACTTTTCTATCTTATCATAGACTTTTTTAATTATATTGTTTTTTTCCAAAATGCTATTTTTAATATTTTTAATTTCATCGTTTGTCAAATTAAATTCTTTAAAATCAGGACATTTTTCATCCTGCTTAGCAATAAATTTTTCTTTATTCTCTATACTACCTAAATAAGCAACTAAAAAATCCAAATTATATTTTTCTAATTTTTCATAAACATTAGCAATGGCAGAATTATTATTAGATACAACTATTGCTGTCTTATTATTCAAAAGTATATTTGATAAAATATTTAATATAGTTTGAGTTTTTCCAGTTCCAGGTGGTCCTTCTATTAGACTTATTTTATTATTTAAAGCATTATTTACTGCAATATATTGGCTTTTATTACAACCAAATGGAAATATTACTATATCAGTTAAATTATCATTTTTGTTTTTTTCTTTTGAAAAATTATTTCTATCCAAATAAAAACCAAATGGAGAATTTTCATCAACATAATTTATTTTTGAATACCAATTATGTATTACTTCTCCCAAATTAGATGTTATAGTTTCACCATTAAAATCAGTTAGAGATAGCTTATTCAACTTACTTAATTCTTTTAGATACTCAAAAATATTTTTACCAATACCTTCTTTTAGTATATTCTTTTTTATAATTAAATCTGTTTTTTTATAATATTTATACTTATTATCATCATATTCCACATATACATTGTTATCAACAAATGAATCTGAAAAAATCGCAATATATTTAATGTTATAAATTTCTTTGCCATTTTTGTCAAAAATTATATTCTTATTTAAATCAATCACATCTGGATTTTGATAGTATTTTACATTTTCAATTTTATATCTATATTGATTTATGTCCCCATTAAAACTCTTATATCCAATTATATATAATTTATTGGAGATTAACTTACAAAACACAGCATTATCTGTTTTGTCTTCACCCTTTACTATTAATAAATTCTCTCTTCTATCCATATTTTTTATTAAATCTACATAAATAGAATAAATCTATTTATAACTTTACATTTTTATATCAAAATGTATTTCTTTTTCTTTAAGTTTATTTATTAATTCAATTTTTTCATTAAAATTTTTATATTTACTTTTTCTAAATATATTCATAAAAGAATAAATAAAAATGAGTAACATACTAACTATCGGTATAAGTATTGCAAAAACTTTAATCATTAGAGGTAGCATTTCACTGATAGCAGATTTTAATTGATAATTTTCTGAATACCAATATCTTATACTATTTATCCTATAATATAGAACTTCATAAACATCAACTTTATATGTTTTATATGTTGATTCTTTTTTAGCACTTTCTATTTGATTTTTAATTCTCTCACTTTCTTTTGCGAGATTTGCATCACTTTTTGCTATGAAATCTTTATCCTTACTCTCTTTAAGTGCTTTTCTTGATGCTTCAATTTCTTTAAGTCTCTGTTCATAATTATTTAGTTCATTTTCTATTGAAACAATATTAGAGTTTGTCTCTATTATGATGCCAAATTTTTTAAATACATCTTCTATTTCATTAAGTTTAGTTTCAGCATTATCTATGGTAAACTCAAGTTTTTGATATTTAGGATAAAAAGTTTTATTAAAATATTTTTGCGAATTAGAAGATTGTCTGTTGACTTTTATTACACCATTCTTTTCTTTGACTATCTCCAATAATTCTTCCAATAATTTGTCAAAGCTTGTAGTATTGACTGTATAATACCTATTTTCTCTATACCTTTCTATGTTTTCAGCTGCATTATCAAAATCATCTTCTTCATATACTGCTTCTTCTGACATCATATTAGACACACTCAAATTAGCCTGTGGACTCATACCCCTTGATTTATAATTAATACTATTCCCAGAATACATAGGAGTTGCTACATTAGTCCCATAATAAGTTATTTCAATTTTTGTAGTTCTAAACAAAAACCAAAATACTATTATGATAAATAAAGCAAGTGAAACATTTTTTAAACTTAAATATTTTTTCATATTTTTATTCCTCCCAAAAAAACTAATTCAAAACTATCTATATAAGTAAGTCTCTAAAAGTCTAACAATTTATCTAAAGTGTCCTATAAAATATTCATTAATCTGTGATTTTAAAAAGTCCATTATTAGTAGTTGCCTTAAAAATAAAACTTTGAAAAACTTATATTATTAGAGATTGTAATAAAAAACCAACTTAATATCTTCTCTTCCATCCAGTCTTTTTAATTGATTTAATATGGAGTTTACTTATGTCCCTGTTTAAATGCTTTGAAAGTGCACCCATTATAATAGCGACTAACTCCGTATTATTGTTTTCATCTTTTTTATCTATAGTATTCTCAATAAAACTATCATTACTCTCTTTTTTAATTTTATTTTTGTTATATTTTTTATATACATTAAATATAATAATTAAAGCACAAATTATAATTAAAAAAACAAAAACACTTCTTTTAAAATATTTAATCCCTAAATACTGATTACGGCTTTTCCCTTTTGTAATATAATAATCAATAATTTTTTTTGATAATTCATCAAAGAGAAAATTGATAGTTAAATTGCCATTTTGGAAATTTAAAATGCTTCTAATTTCTTTTTGATCTTCAAAATTTTCAAATAAAACTATTTCATCATAACCTACATAATCTCCAAGATTTTTTTTATAACTCAAAATATCATTAAAGAAAGTATTTCCCATATCGTTAATAAAATAACCATTAGTTAAATTATTATTTTCAAAATTAAATAAATTTATAAACAATAGCCTAGTTATATCAACTCTAAAATCAGTATCAATTTTGTTATCAATATTATTTATTTCTAAATCATATTCACTTTCTTTGATATCATTTATATCATTAAAACCATTAGAAAAATTAATATTTATTTTAAAAATAAAAATAAAACAAATCAATAAAATTAAAATTTTAAAGTGCTTTTTTATCATATCAAGACACTCCATACTTTTTTATAGGTTTATCAACTTTTTTTGTAAATAACATTTCAAAAGAAGATATTAAAATCTGCCTTGTGTCTTCTTCTTCAATAATATCATCAACAATATTTTCTCTAATCAAATTATTTGTAGAAAACTCTTTTAAGATTTCATTTTTATCCATATTCCTAATTTCTGCTAAAATTTCTACATCCATTGGAGAAATTAGGGATTTTTTATAAGCATAAACCAAGTCCACATTTAAACTCTTTGAACCCATTACTATGCCAGAAACTCCAATTGCATTTTTAATAATTGTTACTTTTGGAATTGTTGAATTAACATAGGCATAACATAATTCCGATGACAAAATTGAAATATCTTGTTCATCATTATTTTTTACATTAAATCTTTTTACATTAGTAATAGTTAAAAGTGGTATTGAAAAGCTATCTAAAAATGAAATAAACTTTTTTGCCTTTTTTATCGCATTTTTACAGAGATGTCCTTCTTCGTTTTTATTTGCAATGACACCAATAGTTTGTCCGTTTAGTTTTATAAAAGCAGTAAGAATACCTTTTGCATATTCATTTTTTATTTCAAAAAACATATTATTATCTGATAATTCTTTTATAAAATCGGTAGTAGCACTCTCAAAATTATTTTTCATTTTTCTATTTATATCATCATTACATTCATCATAAGAATCATTATCCAAAAAATTAGATGGTAAAATATCAATCAAGTCCCTAACTTTACTATATAGATTCTCTTTTTTATATATGCCATCAATTAGTAAACTATCTTTTATATTTTTTGCATTTGCATAATCATTATTTTTATTATCAAGAATTGTTATAGGAGGTATTGAAAAGAGTTTTCCATTTTCTTCATCAATAAACAAAAAATCACATAGACTTGCAACTGTTGCCATCCCACCACCACATTTTCCTTTTACTATTGCTATTTGTAATATCATTCCACTTGCCCTTGATTGTAATTTAAAAATATCACCATATAGATACATATTAGAGAGACTATCATTTAAATCTACACCATTATTATCTATAATATAGATAATAGGTGCACCAACAGCCATCGCAAGCTCATAAATTTTACTAATTTTCACAAGCTCTTCTTTATTAATTGTATTATCATTTTCTATGATAAAATAAACTAGCTTACTATTTATTGTAGCATAGCCAATTTCTATCCTATCATCAAATGTATTTGATAATCTAATAAAGCTTCCATCATCTACCATATTTTCTATATAATTATTCATATTTTTGCTCCTAAATTATTTTATATTTTTTTTAATTTTGCAAAAGCAGCAAACATTATTTTTTCTTTTTCATAATCATCAAATTTTATTGTGACTTCATAATCTTTTTCCATTTCTTTTATATCTAAAACCTTACCATCACCAAATTTTATATGCGATACCCTATCACCTATTTTATATTCAAGCTCTTTTTCTTTAACAATTTGATTTCCTGTCCTATATGGGTTTTGAAAGTTAATCTTTTTTATATCCAAAAAATCTGTATCAAAAGATTTTTTTTCAAAAGTATTCACTTTTTTTATATCTGGAAGTTTATTTTTCACTATACAATCTCCATTTATTTCATCTACAAATCTACTTACTCTATAATAATCATATTTACCATTTACAAATCTACTTCTTGCAGAACTTAAGAATAAATTTTCTTTTGCTCTCGTTATTGCCACATAGCAAAGTCTTCTCTCTTCTTCTATATCATCTTCATTTATTGACTGATGAGATGGAAATATATTTTCATTTAATCCACTGATATATACATTTTTGTATTCAAGTCCCTTTGCTGAGTGAATTGTCATAAGGGATATTTTATCTACATTTTCATCAATTTCATCAGTATCTGCAACTAAAGATACATCATATAAAAAATCACTTAAAAATTCAATACCACCAAGATTTGAACCATCAATTAGATTACCACTATTTTCATAAGTTTCTCTAAAAATGATTGCTCTATTTTTTAACTCATTTATATTTGAGAGTTTATCTTTTACATCCATTTCATCATAATCATTTAATAATTCATCTTGGTATGAAGTTAAAGTGAGAATTTTATCTATCATATCTTCAACAGTATCAATAGTTTTTATTTTTTCAATTAATTCATAAAATGACATGAGAGAAGTCGCTGTTTTCCCTTTTATACCTAAAACATCTGGAGCTTTAATAATATCGCAAATAGGAATATTATTATTAAGTGAATAATTTTTAATTTTTTCAATAGTAGTGTCTCCTATGCCTCTCTTGGGGAATTTTATTGCTCTCTCAAAAGATAAAAAGTCATTGCCATTAACTACAAATCTCAAATATGACAACATATCTTTTATTTCTTTTCTATCATAGAATTTTAATGAGCCAATCAATATATACGGAATACCATTTGTCACACATTTATCTTCCAAAATTCTTGACTGAAAATTTGTCCTATAAAGTATTGCTGTATTTTTATAATCTTGATTGTTTTTGATATGATTAATAATATTATATGCCTCATCACTATCAGTTTCATATTCAGTAAAAACTACTTTTTCTCCATCACCATTTTTTGACCATAGATTTTTCCCTTTTCTATTGGTATTATTATTTATTATCTCATTTGCTGCTTTTAAAATATTATTTGTAGAACGATAATTTTGAGTTAGTTTTATAATTTTTGCATTTTTAAAATTTTTTTCAAAGGATAAAATATTTTTAATATCAGCACCTCTAAATTTATATATGCTTTGGTCATCATCTCCCACAACTGTTAAATTATCATATTTTTCGCATAACAATTTTATTAATTCAAATTGAACTACATTTGTATCTTGATACTCATCTACCAAAATATATTTAAAATGCTCACTTAATTCTTGCCGTACATTTAAATTATTCTTTAATAATTTAACAGTTAGGAGTATCATATCATCAAAATCCATTGCATTTAGTTTAAACTTTCTTTCTTCATATTCTTTAAAACATTTTACTTTTAATATATCAATTTCATTTTCTGCAGAATCTTCAAATTCACTTATTGATATATTATTATTTTTGCAATGTGAAATTGTTGATAAAATTGACTTCTCTTTTATTTTCTTGTTGTCAAGATCCAAATCTTTTAATATATCTCTCATCAATTTTTTTTGGTCATTTGTATCATAAATAGTAAAATTATGTTCATATCCCAAAAGTTCTGAATACTTTCTAAGCACTTTACCGCAAAATTTGTGAAAAGTAGAAATCATAACTCTATTATTATGATTTAAAATTTTATCAACACGATTTAACATTTCGTTTGCAGCTTTATTTGTAAAAGTAATTGCCAAAATTTCATAAGGATTGACACCATTTTCAATCAAATATGCAATTTTATATGTTAAAACTCTTGTCTTTCCACTCCCTGCCCCTGCAATTACAAGTAATGGGTGATTCATATATTTAACTGCTTCTATTTGCTCTTTATTTAATAAGGAAAAGTCCATTATCACTCCTAACTAATTATTCTTTTAAATTTTTTATCAAATTCATATTTTGTGAACTCTATAACTGTTGGTCTGCCATGAGGACAGGTGTATGGATTATTAAGTTTAAATAAATCTTCTATTAGTTTTTTTGCTTCTATATCCAATAATTTATGGTTTCCTTTAACAGCAGATTTGCAAGAAATTGTAGCAATTTTGTCATTGATACTCTCATATTCATAAATATTTTTTTCTTTTGAAAAATTATCTATCATATCAAGTAGTAATTCTTTTCTACCTATCTCTATTATACAATATGGAACTGCCTGGATTATTATATCATTATCCCCAAATAGTTCAATCTCAAAACCTGCCTTTTTAAAATATTCAATATTTTCTTCTACTGTCTCTTTTTGAAATGAAGTTAAAGTAATTATATAAGGCATAATTTTTTGACTCACAACAGTATTCATATTTAACTCATTTATGTATTTTTCATAATTAATCTTTTCATGTGCTGCATGTTGGTCTATAAAATAAACTTTATCATCATACTCAAATATTATATATGTATCAAAAATCTGTCCTATATAATTAAAATTATTAATCAAATCATCAAAAAAGTCTTTTGGTGCATTCAAGTTCTTATCATTTATTTTATCAAAAACTGTATTTTTCTCATAATTACTAACATCACTTTTTTCTTTTTTCACATCTTCTATATAGTAATCTAAAGTTTTTAACTCATCAATTTTTTCTTCCTTTTTTTTATTATCAATATCTAAAATCACATCTTCATCAATAATTGTATCATTTACTATTAAATTTGTAGTCTTCAATTTTTTATTTATCGCATCAAATATAGTATTATAAATCATTTGATTATCAGTGAATTTGACTTCTAATTTTTGTGGATGAACATTTACATCTACAACATCATAATCTATATCTAGGTTTAGAATTGCAAATGGAAATTTATGTTGCATTAAAAATTCCCTATATGCATCTTCAACTGCCTTAAAAAAAATATCACTTTTTACATACCTTTTATTTACAAAAAAAATCTCATCATTTCTATTATTCCTTGCTATCTGTGGTCTCAAAATTACTCCACTCACTTTTATTCCATTATAGTTATAATCAATATCTAAAAGGTTATCATATATTTCTTTTCCATATATTGTATAAACTATATTTTTTAAATTATTATCTCCACTACTTGAAAACTTTTCTATGCCATCTTCAACATATTTAATGCTGACATTTTTATGTGAAAGAGCAATTTTTTCTACCATATTATGGATTAATTTTGTTTCAACTTTTTCTGATTTCAAAAATTTTTTTCTAACAGGGACATTTTTAAATAAATTCTCAACAATTATAACAGTTCCATTATTCCCCTGACAATTTTGTATTTCCGAAACTAATCCACAATTATTTATAATCTTTTTTGCTACACTCTCATCTTCTCTCTTTGATATTATTGTTGCCTTTGAAATAATACCTATACTATATAATGCTTCCCCTCTAAAACCAAATGACTTAATTGAATATATATCATTTATGTCTTTAATCTTTGAAGTCGCATGGCTAACAAAAGCAAGTTTCAAATCATCTTTTAAAAAGCCAACACCATTATCTTTTACAATTATTTTATTAATCCCAGCATTAAATACTTCAATGCTAATCCTTGTAGACTCTGCATCTATTGAATTTTCTACCAATTCTTTTACTATATTTACTGGTCTCTCAATCACTTCCCCTGCTGCGATTTTACCAATTGTTTCTTTATCTAATTTTACAATCATTCACTCTTTTTTTCTCTCAACATTAATTTATTTAAAACATCTCTTGGATTTAATCCCATATTTATAACTTCATCCATAGCATATGTTATAGGCATATCAATTCCTAACCTTTTACTTAATTCTATACAGGCAGGTATTGCATTTATACCTTCAACAACCATCCCAACCTTATTTATTGCATCAATAGGATTTAACCCACTTCCTATATATTCTCCACATCTATTATTTCTACTATGTCTACTAATTGCTGTCACAATCAAATCACCCATTCCAGCAAGCCCATAAAAAGTATCTCTTTTACAATTTAACCTTTCTCCAAGTCTAACCATTTCAGCCATGCCTCTTGTCATTATTGCTGCTTTTAGATTATCACCATATCCAAGTCCAGTAGAAATGCCACAGGCGAGAGCAAGAATATTCTTTACGGCACCACATATCTCTACACCCAAAATATCATCATTAGTATACACTCTCAAATATTCGTTCATAAATACATCTTGTATGAGTTTTGCCAAATCATTGTTTTTACTTGCAGATACTATGGTTGTAGGCATCTCCATCGCCAACTCCTCTGCATGCGAAGGCCCAGAGAGTGCGACAATATTACCTTTAAAACTTTCTCCCAACTCACTCTCTATGACTTGCGACATAGTAAGTAAACTCTCTTTTTCTATTCCCTTAGTCACTGTGACTAATATTGTTTTTTTGTGAATTTTATTTTTTATTTTTTTAATTGTATCTCTAAAATATAGAGAGGCAACAGCAATTATTAAAACATCCGAATCAACTATATAGTCAAGATTATTATAAATTTTCACAGTACTTGGTAAAATAATATTTGGTAATGTTTGAATCTTTCTATCACTAATTAATTTATTATACTTTTCTGCAGAATGTGTGTATACAAAAACATCATTAAATCTTTTTGATAAATGTTTGGCAAGAGATACTCCAAAAGTGCCTGCACCAATAATAGAAATTTTCAAATTAAACCTCCAAAAATTATTTTTTCTTATGCTCTATACAAGCGGCGATAAAACCTTTAAAGAGTGGATGAGGGTTATTTGGTCTTGACTTAAACTCTGGATGACTTTGAGTTGCAACAAAATATGGATGCTCCTTATATTCTATCATCTCAACAATTCTACCATCAGGAGAAAGACCTGAAAGAATCACTCCATTTTTTTCAAATAATTCTCTATACTGATTGTTTACTTCATATCTATGTCTGTGCCTTTCTGTAATGTTTTGCACACCAAATAATTTATAACATTTTGAATTTTTATCAAGAACACATGGGAAACTACCAAGTCTCAAAGTCCCCCCTATATCTTCTACACCGATTTTATCAGGAAGTAAGTTTATTATTGGATTTTTTGTTCTAATATCAAATTCAATTGAATTTGCATCACTTAATCCTAAAACATTTCTTGCAAACTCTATTAGAGCAACTTGCATACCAAGACAAATCCCAAAATATGGCACTCCTTTTTCTCTTGCATACTTAACCGCAAGCATTATGCCTTCAATGCCTCTCTTTCCAAATCCACCTGGCACAATAATTCCATCTATATCTTTAAACTCTTTTTTAATTGAAGTTTCGTTTAGCTTCTCAATGTCAGTCCATTTAATATTAATTTTTGCTTTATTAAAGCCACTAGCCGCTTTTAATGCTTCTACTACTGATATATATGCATCATGCAGAACCGAATACTTGCCAACGAGAGCAACATTGATTTCCATTTTTGGATTTTTTAAATTATCAATTAGTTTTTTCCAATCCTTCAAATCTGGTTCTTTATCTTTCAATCCCAAACATTTTAGAGTAGCTTTAGCAAGTCCTGCATTTTCCAATATTATTGGCAATTCATACAATATTTCTACATCTCTATTTTCAATAACATTTTCAATAGGGACATTACAAAATAGAGAAATTTTTGACCTAATATTTAAGTCCAAAGGATACTCTGAACGACAAACCATTATGTCTGGTTGTATGCCCATACCTTGCAAACTCTTCACAGACATTTGAGTAGGTTTTGTTTTTAACTCTTCGGATGCTTTTAAATATGGGATTAAAGTTACATGAATTAAAATTGCATTTTTAGAACCTACTTCAAGTTTAAACTGTCTTATTGCTTCCAAAAATGGTTGTGATTCTATGTCACCTACTGTTCCACCAACTTCAATGATTGCTATTTCTGTTTCCTTATTTTTTTGTTCAACACTTCTATAAAAACTTGCTTTAATTTCATTTGTTATGTGTGGAATGACTTGCACAGTTCCACCACCATAATCGCCATGTCTTTCTTTATTCAAAACAGACCAATAAATTTTTCCAGAAGTCACATTTGAAAATTTTGTAAGGGATTCATCAATAAATCTTTCATAATGTCCCAAATCAAGGTCAGTCTCTGCCCCATCATCTGTTACAAAAACTTCTCCATGCTGAATAGGATTCATTGTCCCAGGGTCAATATTGATATAAGGGTCAAACTTTTGCATAGTGACCTTATAACCCCTTGCCTTCAATAATCTACCAAGTGAGGCAGCAGTTATCCCCTTTCCTAGCCCTGACACAACACCGCCTGTAACAAAAACATACTTTACTGACATATAATCCCCCAAAAAATATTTTATATATTATAAAATAAAAAAAATAAGTTTACAAGAATATTTATTTGACATAAAAATATACATAATTTATAATACTTTTATGCTTATATAGCACAGTTGGTAGTGCAGATCATTCGTAATGATCAGGTCGTGGGTTCGAGTCCCACTGTAAGCTCTTTTTTATTTACAATCTTTTTAAAATTTTATTAAATAAAAATCCAATAGATACACCAATGTTATTTAAAATTATATCATCTATATCACTAACTCTTGGAAGAAAAATTTGAAATACTTCAATAAATAATGAATAACATATACCTATCAGCAATAATTTTTTATAAGATAAATTAAAAAAAATAGGCAAAAACAAACCAATAGGTATAAACATAATAATATTACCTAAAATATTAATTAATAAATATCTATTACTATGATTAATAAAAAAATCTATATAAAAATCATATAACATTCTAAAAGGTATAATATTAAAATATGAATTTCCACTCTCAATTATATGAATTCCACTTGAATCAATAATAAATTTTGGAGTTATAGCTAAAATAGTAAGTGAAAAAATATAAATCAAAAAAATAAATGATAAAACTTCAAGTTTTATACTTTTCACTTTTAAAACTCTACACCTTATTAATAAATATATAGGTATAGAAAACACCATAATTATTATCAGATTATTAAAATAGTCTAAAATTTCAATCATTTATAACTAAACCTACTTACTTTGTTTTTTCTATAGAAAAATTTGTTTTTGTAATCTCCCCATTTTCACCTACTATTGAAATAATATGCTCTCCTACTGATAGTGAAATTTCTTTTTCATAGCTTTTGTCAACTCCTATAAATTCTGTATCTAAATACCAATAAACATTTTGCTTTTTTAAATTTGCAATTTTTACTACAAGTTTTTGCTCCCTATCCAAATCTTTTGGAATCAAAATTTTTAGATTTGGTGTAGGATATAATATTTTCAAGCTTTTATCATTTAAAGTAGTATAATAGATATCAGATACATCCCTATTTTCTCTTATGAAATAATTAACTACTTCCAACGGATAGTTTAATATTACTTTTTCATGACTATTCACAAATTCAGGACTTCTCGAATCAATCTCTACATCATTTTCATCAACATAAATTTTTTTATAATATGGCGAAAGTTTTAAAGGCTTTGCCGATTTTGGAAATCTAATTTTTTTAGTTTCTATTTTATCATACTCAATCCTATAACCTGTAATTTTATCAACTTCTATATTTTCTAAATCATATATGGGCTCAACGAATCTTTTATTACTATTATCTAACTCTTGAAAGACATTAAATAATAATCTCCCGCCACTGATAACTCCTGATAAATTATCATTTCCTTTTCCAGAAAAATTACCAACCCATACTACAACAGTATAGTCAGGAGTCATACCACAAGCCCAAGCATCTCTCTTTCCAAAGCTTGTTCCAGTCTTCCAAGATATAGGTTCTTTTGATTTATATAGATTATTTAATCCAGGTCTTACAAGTTCTTTTAATGTGTCAATCGTTAGGAAACTTGCACCATCTGAAAACATTTTTTTTGTTTGTTTTTTCTCATCATTTAAAACATAATTTAATTCTCCAAAACTTCCATAATTTGATAATCCTACATATAACTTAGCAATTTCCTCTACAGAAAATTCTCTCGTCCCAAGTATTAAAGATAATCCATATCTCTCAGGTGAATTTTCACTAAATCCAAGTAGATCTTTTAAAAAATAATAAAATTTATTTTCACCAAACTGTTGCAGTAAATGCACAAATGGAATATTTAATGAAGATATCAAAGCTTCTCTTGCTTGTATCATTCCAGTATATTTTTTATTTGCATTTTGTGGATTAAAATTTGCAAAGAACATTGGCACATCTTGAACCAAGGACTCAGGTGCAATTAATCCTTCATCAATAGATAATGCATATAAAAAAGGTTTTAGAATAGAGCCAGGAGATCTTTTTGCAATTATTCCATCAACTTGTCCCTCGTTTTCCATATCCATAAATTCTTGAGAACCTATATATGCTTTTACATTTCTTGTTTTATTTTCAATAACGAGCATTGCAGCATTTACTATGCCTTCTGAATGGGTGAAATTAATATATGATTTCACAATTTCTTGCATTCTCTTTTGCAAATTATAATCAATAGTTGTTCTAATCACTTTATTTTTTTCTATATTTTTTAATCGCCTCGCAAGATGTGGGGCAGTTCTCTCAAATACATACTTCCCATCAGGCAATGGTTCAGATTTTGCAAGATATAATTGTTCTTCTGTAAGTTTTCCTTTTTTAAAAAGTTTATCTAATAAATTATTTCTCTTGTTTATTAGTTTCTCTCTATTTTTTTCTACATTCATAGCAGATGGTGAATTTGGCAAAACTGCAATCAAAGCACACTCTGCCCAAGATAGATTTTTTGGTTCTTTTTGAAAATACATTCTTGCCGCTGTCCCATATCCTACGATGTTTCCACCATATGGTGCATTATTTAAATAGAGCTTTAAAATTTCATTTTTACTTAATTTACTTTCTATCTTAAAAGAATGAATTATTTCTATAAATTTATTTATATATGTTCTCTTTTTAGGAATTGCAATTTTTGCTACTTGCATCGTAATAGTGCTTGCACCACTTCTCTTTTTCCCACTAAAATTATTAAAAATTGCTCTAATTATTGCAAGAAAATCCACCCCTCTATGTTTAAAAAAATTTTTATCCTCGTAGGTAATCACTGCCTCACACAGATTATCACTCACTTCCTCTTCTATTTTTAAATGCCATTGTTCGTCATCATTTAAAAACACATCCATCAATTCACCATTTATGTCAAGTAAAGAAGTGCTATACCTACTCTCTATCTCATTTTGCATTTTTTTTACATCAAAACTTACATAAATGAATAAGATAGAGAGCAAAAATAGTGAAATTATAAAAAGAACAAAATATTTAATTTTTTTATGTATTGAAACTTTTATTTTACGAAAACCCTACTTCCTTTTTTATATGCTCTATAATTATTGTCATACATAGCTTCTAAAGTAGTCCCTGGGAAATCATATTCACCTTTTGACACTACATTAATTTTTACAAAAAAGTTATATTTTACTCCCCAATTTGTATGATTAAAGAACCACATTACTCTATCATCTCTAATATCAGTGTATGAAATATTTGTATTTTTACTTGCATCTTCTACCCACTTTGGTGATTTTGAATTTGTAACTCTTAAATTTTCAATTTCCCAACAGCTTGGTAAAACTTGTGTTATTGCAATATTTTCAACATAATCAGTATTGCTTCTCGTTGGCTCTACAATAACTTTCATCCAAAAACTATCCCCTGAGTTTAGATTACTAACATTGATTTTTTCTCCCATATCATCATAATACTCTCTATCTATTGTAAAACCTTCTGCATACTCTTCTACTTCACTATTTAAAGGGATGCCTTCCCAAAAATAATTTACATATGTCATACCATCTGTAGTAGAGGTCACTGTGATATTTTTAGCGGATTCACTAATTGTCATTCTATATTGACCTGTTGTTGAATATTCTGTCTTTACTCCATCTATATCGATTACACCTCTAATTTCTTCTTTAAATTCATCCGAAACTATATTTGAAAGTGCAAGTAATGAATAAGCTGTTGTCTGTGTAGAATACCAATTTTTACTTCTTAGAGAATTTAATATTTCATCAAATGCTTCTGTATCAATTTTTCCGTATATTGTAAAATAGCAATCTAAATATACAGCAATTTCTCTTAGCTTTGACCCATAACTATAATTATAATAATACCTATCTCTTGCGATAAGTTCATCAAACATTTTCATTATACCTGTAATATTTATTTTTGATGCAATATTTAATGCAGTATTTCCTTCTCCTGCCATTTTATATGCAGCTGCAAGATACATTTTTGATGTTAGGTTCATATTGTTAAAATGATTTTCATACATATAATTCATTTCACTAATATTTGCTTTATCTGCATATGCTAGTAGATATAATGCATAACACTTCCAGTCAATGCCATACGAAGTCTCTATGTCTTTTCCCTTTACAGTCCTTTGCATATAACTTAGCCAATTAGTGAGCATTGAATCTGGCACATAGTATCCATTTTTTTTCGCACAAAGTAAGAAATGTCCTATATAATTTGTGGCAAAATCAGATGTGTAATTATCTCCTGGCCAATAAGAAAATGAACCATTTGCTAACTGAAATAATTTAAGTTTTGAAATACCAGCATTTATGTTGTCTATAACTTCTGTTTTATTGTAATTTTTTATAGTAGTTAATTTATCTATAAATAGCTGTGGAAAGACAGATGATGTCGTTTGCTCTGCACATCCATAAGGATATCTTATTAAGTATTTAAGTCTTTGGTCTAAGCCAAGCAATCTAATATTTGAAATAGTTATCACACTATCAACTGTCCCCTTTACATAATCATCACTTTGTTTAAATGTAGTAGAATTCTTACCTTTAATAACTTCATTTTCACTTATTTCCATAGGTGGATTATTGCTATTAATTGCCATCTCAACTGTGTCTTCATAATTATAAACATTTGACTTTACACCTATTGTCAGCTCTTCTTTTCCTACTTCTTTTCCAATACTATCATCAAAATAGATTATTTGTTTATCGCCCTTTGACATAGTCAAATTTTTAGTTTGTGTTTTTTCTTTAAATTTATAATATACTTGAATTTCCCCTATTCCATCTTCAAGTGCAAAAATTGATACTGGAATACTCATTACATCATTTATTTTGAGAGTTCTTGGAATAGTTGGTTCAACAATCAATGGTGCCTTTACTATCATATTTCTCTCAACTTGCCCATAACTATTTCCTTTTGCGGCAATAACCATTATCCTAACTGAACCCATATAATTTGGCATCTCAAATTCTACAGATGCACTACCATTGTTATCTGTTGTCAAAACGCCTTTAAACATTGATACAGGTTTGAATCTATCTGCCTCTTCTAACCCAAGTTCTTTTAATCTTTTTCTTCTTGCTAACTCATTGATTAAAGATTCATCACCGCCAACTTTCAATATTTGATTAATTGCACCATAAGGTCTATCTATGATTTCAGAGTAATTATCAAATAATAAAATATTTGAAGCAAGTTTTTTATAAAAATAATCCCAAGGTGATGGAGTCTTGAAAGATGTAATATCAAGTAAACCTTCGTCAACTACTGCAATAGTATAATCCACCTGTTCTCTCTTTTTATTTCTAATATTTACAGTAAATTTTTCATTTGGCCTAATGTTTTCTGGAGCATCAATTTCTAAATCTATTTTTGTATCATCATCTTCTACTACTATAGGGATAACACCATATAGTCTAAGTGGTCTATCATTTTCTTTTATCATATAGTTTTGTATGAGTGTAATGTATACATAAATATTTGGTGTCATATCTTTTGTAATCCTAATCTGTTCTACCATATCAACTTTATCAACTACTCTAAATTGTTGATCTATTATTTTCCCTGCCTTTTCTATTGTTATTATTGCTTGTGATGACTCTACACCCTTATATTTTATTTGTGCAAAATCCCCAACAGAATATTTTTTCTTGTCAGAAATAATATTTAGTGTTTCAACTTTCTTTGTAACACTTGGGTCTACCCACTCACTTGATTGTAGGTTAACACCAACTATTTGCCCTGTAGTCTCATCTTCAATTTCTACATAAATGTATTCTGCAGATGGTAATGTGTTAGTCATAAGATATGGAACATCTCTCGTGAGTAGCTCTCCCTCTTCCATTAATTTAGTATTTTTGTCAGTTTTAAATGATCTAATGAAATTATCATAATCAGAATAATCCCACCACCAATAATAATCATTTCCATATAGCCTATATTTTAGTTTTTTATTTGGAACTAATTTTTCTCCATCTTCTGTCACACATATAACATTTAAATCTAGTTTGCTGCCTGGTTTTTTATATCTATCTACATTTTCTATTCCAATATAAGTATCATACTTCTTTAATTTCAAAAACTTACTTGTAGAAACTGGTCTACCACCATCATCTGTCACACGACCTGACACATCAACTAACATATTAACTGAACCAAAATTAACATTACCAAAATCAGGTTCAATTTTTGCATATCCTTTATTGTCTAAAACACCAGAATAATATTTATTATCATAGTATCCGTATGAAGAAGCAGCTTTAAAAGTATAATCTTTATATTTTTCAAAATTTATAGGTTCTTCTCTTATATCAAAACTAACATTATATTTTAAATTGCCAGCAGGCTCCCCAAATAAATAATTTGCATTTATGCTAAAATCATCAAGTCTACTATTTAGATTTACCGAATCTGGAAAATTTAAATCAACCCTTATCCTATTTGGAACAACTGTTTCAACTGATATATCTTTTTTAAATACTTGATTTCCAATAGTTGCCTCTAATTTCCATATACCTGTTCTTGCAGAAGTTTCAGTTTTGAAAGCATAAGTATAAAATCCATTTTTGCCATCTTTTATCACATCGTTTTCGATCATCTTTGAACCAGTTGGGTCATATACAGTAATTTTTACAGGCTGATTATCTTCTAATGGCTTATCGTTATTTCTTGCAATTAGAGAAATATATACTGGGTCTCCTGGCCTATACACACCTCTCTCTGTATAAAGATATCCATTTACACCTTCTGTTACATATGCACCATCAACTGCAAAACCATTAGTACTTAGATTATTTTTTAGCATCAAAATAGATTTAGACTTTCCATCATCAGCATAAATATAAAAACTTTTTTTATTAGATTCAAAATTTACTACTCCATTTGAATCACTTGTCTTTTCTTCAAGTATTTGATTATTTTTTGACATTAAATAAACTTTTGACCCGCGAATTGGTCTATTCTCAACTATATCCAAAACATTTACAAGATAGCCTTTATTATTTTGCGAAGCCATGAGCCCAATATTTGTTAAAAGAATTGTCTTTGACACTTTTGCATTTTCATATAAATATTCTTCTACTCTCCAATCACTCATATTTGATGGAAATTTATATGATGTGCCATCCTTATCATATTTTGCCTCAATCATATAAAATCCATTTGTGTCAATTACACCAGTTAAATCTATTGCACTCTGCACCCAAGTATCAACTTCATTTTCTATGTCAAAATCTATATCATAAATTTTATCACCTACATTTTCAAAATTATAATCATACCAATATTGTCCGTTTCCACTAAAATCAAATCCTTGCAAAAACTGAGTTGTATTATTTGCATAAATCTTTTTTACTACTATATTTACTTTTGTCACATTTAGAGTTCTTATATATACTTTTTTATCATATATTGATGGCAAAATAATACCATCATTTGTAAAAACTATTTTAGGTTTCTTTTGGTCAAAAACTATCTCTGCAGTATCTCCCTCGCTCAGAGCTGACCCATCAACTGCCCTTATCCCTTTTAAAACAGACACCTTATATGTAAATTTAGCATTAAAATCACCTTTTAATATAAATTTATTGTCAACTTTTGAAACAGTAAAATCTATCTCTGGCTCAACCTTTATGTATGCTGTGCCATCAAACTTATCTTGTATATTTTTTGAAAAAACTATCTCTATATATGTTGATTTATCAGTATCCCTATACCCCGCTATGTCTTTTAATAACATAGGGCTTACTACTTCGTGTGCCTCTTGAATATGTATACCTTCATCTTCGGTATTCTCTACACTTTCATCATCGACAATTTTATTAGTCGTTTGACTCTCCGTAGTTGCAACCGTTTCACTATCAACCACTTTATTTTTACACGAAACTATAAATAATCCCATTGCAAGTAAAAATATTGTTATTTTTAAAAACCTTAACTTTCTCATACATACCTCCAAAAAAAACTTTTATTTATGATATAGAAAATTATATTGTTTACAATCTATTTTAACAAATCTATTTATATAAAACAATTTAAAAAATTAAATGATAAAGTCAAGCTTTTGTAGGTAAAATGTTTAATAAAACATTTAAAAAGCCTAACAATTTATCTAAAATTTACTTATTCTCTTTTGTTTTGAATTACTAACAAATTCTACATCGGATAACACACCCCTATATATATCATCGTTTAAAAATCTCAACATTTCCTTAATTTTTACAGTATCATTTGGAATTAAAATTTTATTATTTTTTACTTGCATATCGATTTTAAACTTTTTCGCTTTATTTCTTATTTGTTCAATATTATATTTTCTAAGTACTCCAGAGTCGTTTAATGATGCAATTAGTTTCCTTATTGTAGCATTAGCAGTAGTTAAAAAATTTTTCTCATTCTCTTCAGAACCAAAATCTATTTTTTCATCACTAATAAAAGTTTTTACTTCACAATCAGTAGCTTCTCTATAATATTTTGTTAAATCAAATATACCCTTTGTGTAAAAAAAAGATTTGAATAGCAATTTATTATTAACATACAAACAGTCTATTGAATCTAAAATTGATATTCCATCTCTTTTATCTAAAACAAAAGTATCTTTATCATATATTAAATTAAATTTCCCTAGAGATGTTATATATTGCGATTTACGAAAATTTTGAAACACTATATTATATTCATCTTTTTTTTTGTCATACTTTCCCAGCATAATTGCTTTTAAATTTAAATTACTAATTTTCGCCTTTTCTACCCCTGCTTCAAATTTAATAGCCTCTTTAATATTTTCTTGCATATCAAAATCTTGAATATAAAAAACTTCATCGCTTTCTAATTTATAAATACCATCAAACTTGACTGGTTCCAATTTTAAATACTCATCTTTTTCTTTCTCAAATGCTTTGGTTATTTCTTGCTGTGTCTCTAAGTTAATTTCCAACCTAAAAATTTCATCTTCCTCTGTTATAATATAAATCGAACTCCTTTCTAACATTATTCCACTCCTTCCTCTGCAATAAACATATTTTCAAATATTCTTTTCGCATATTTAATTTTTGTAAAATCTCTTATTTCCTTTTTTGACAATAAAATTACATCGCTTGTTTTATTTTCATTGATTTCTATTGAAACACAATAAAAGTGATACGAGAAAATAAGTCCATTAGGAATATTTTCATCTCCTATAGAATAAAGTACTGCAATCACTATCAAAATTACAATAAACAATATTAATCCTATTGTATTACTTATATTATTTGACTGATTACATAATCGTATTATAAAAGGTATAATAATATTAGACAACACTATTATTTTATTTCTTTCAATATTTTTTTTATTTGTAATTATTATAGATATTTGGGGTAATTTTTTTATAAAATTAAATAAAAAACACACTAAAATTAATTCAATTAAAATAATAAACAAAAAAACTATTAATAATTTTATTATTCGTTCACTCGTAATTTGTTCTGTTATTAACCACTCACAAAACAAAATCCCTAAATATGTTAGCATATTCCAAGGAAAAACAATTGAAAAATTATATATAAATTTTTGAAAACCATTCAACATTTACACTTTCCTCTCATTCTATCTTTATATCAATATCACCTCTATTGTATATTTCTATATTATTTTCAACATCTAACTTATTTACTATCCATCCTCTATTTATACACTTATTAAAAAATTCTTCAATTCTATTTACTCCAAACATTTCTTTCAAAGTTATAACGACACCAAAATTCATACCTTTACCTTTTTTGACACCAAGTCTTTCAGCACACTTTAAGCTTAATCCCCAAAGTTCTGTATATGCCTTTCGTGGTATTTTTCTTTCAGTTATTTTGTCATATATATGTTTTACATTGTCCCACTTTCTATATAAATCTCTTGCTTCTTTTTCGCTTGCATATCCTTCTTCTTCCATTTGGATATTATTGTTTATTGACCTAATTTTATTTTCTCTTGTCATCCTACCAAAATGTAAATCAAGTTCAGTGGCAGTATAATCTACTCCTTGATTTCTATCACAATATGGAAAATATACAAGTGTTGCTCGTGCAAAATATGGAAAATCCTTTTCATTGTTTTGTGGTATAGGTAACTCATATGTGTAAGTTTCAAATTCCTCAATCGGCCCATGTATTATAAATTTTATCTCGTCATCTGATGAGCTAACAATCTCATTTATGTCTATAGGTACAATTCCGTATCCTTTTTTATTCTTGTTTTTATAATCAAATTCCCATTTTACAGTGGCATCAATAAGCATTGCTTTTGCTACTTCTTTTGTTAAACGCATTTTATAAATCAAAAATGCTATTTTTCTAGTTATCCAAGGTGCTGCAAAAGAAGTGCCAGCTACCATCGCTTCCCCTAAAGGCTCACAAACTCGTATTTTCTCATTTTTGTCTCCACCATAATAACTTACATCTGGTTTCATAAAAAATGATAACACTGGCCCACTTCTTGTATATGTTGCAGGGTTATTATCAAAATCCACAGAATTAACCACTATTGAGTTTAATGAATCAGCTGGCGAACCTATTTTTTCCACATTTCCTTCCTTATTTGTACCAGCTACCACGAAAATCACCCCATACTCATATTGTATCATATCAAGTTCTGCCGCCAATGGTGAAATGAAATTCTCTTCAATTTCGTATGGTGATCCAAGAGATATATTCCATACTTTTATATCTAAATTATTTCTTACTATCTCTCTAATATTTTTCAAAAGAACAAAAGCACTATTTTTACCAGCCTTTGCTACTTCAAATAGTTTTACTTTAAATCTACCACAATTATCTTGAAGATTATCATTAAAAGATGGACCATCAACTATAATTGAAGATACAGCAGTCCCATGTGCTTTATCATCATTTGTTATCTCAATATTCTTACCGAGCATTGGGACTTGGACTTCTGTAACCCAATTTTTAAAATATACATCATTATCAAAAAAAGTATCTATTACACCGACTACTGGTTCATTTGTAGGTTCAACAATAGTTAATTTTTTTTTATACAATTCATTATTAACTATTGGTGGTATAATACTCATATCAGGCACAGACATAGCAATCAAAAATGGTGCATTATCCACAATTTTTTCCAAATCAATCTTGCCAAATAAGTATGTGAAATCATCTATTTTATTATTTCTTGTTATATTTACATTTATTTTTCTTAAAAACTCATCGTTATTAATATTAGTTTCATACAGTGTAACTATTGAATCATTTTTTATATCAGCTTTTGAAAAATTATTTATTGTAAACTTTTCTATATAGTTAATGTCAACGATTGCACCCATGAATTTACTTTTAGATAATTTGCTTGAATATTTAAAATCAACTAATTCACCAACTTTTTTAAGTTCATCTTTATTAATACTTCCATTATAACCATCATTTAAAATTTCTATACATTTTTCTAGTATTTCTATTGTTTTATTTATTGTTTCTAATGAAACAAAATATGTAAAAACATGTTTTATTTTGCCATCTATTTTTTCAAATCTAGATCCCTTTATACTGCTATTAATATTAGCATTATCTTTTTTCAAAAGAACTTGCATTCTATTACTTTTTGCTACAATTTTGTTATAATAAACTGTAATAAGAGCCCCTCCAAATCTTGTATCATTCTTCCAATATTCAAGTATACTCTCCAATTCATTTTTAATTCTTTTTATTTTTTCCACATTAACAGGTTTTGATTTTGCAGGTAAAGAAGGCAAACCAAAACCACTACTTTTATGAGATCTATGTTGTATTTTGCCACTTAGCATTAATATATTATTCATTTATGTTTTACCTTTCTCTCGACTGTACTTTTGGGTATTTTGGTTATAAGCTCTATTTCTCTTAACGAAAAACCCTGCTCTTTCATCTTTGTAGGCATTGGTTCTTCTTTAAGTAATGTTTTATATAGTTTAACAATATAATCCAGTTCGTCATCGGGATTACTAAAAGCTATTGCAGTTTTTATTATATTTTTTAATTCACCTGGCATAGGAATATCTTCCACATTATTTAAAATTTTATTAAGAAGCTTTCTCTCTCTAACTTGATATTTGCATTTTAATAATAAATTATGAAGTAAATTTCCAGCAACTTCTATTAAATCTTTTTTAGTGTATCTATCAAAATTTACAGAAAAATCGAATCTTCTAATTAAAGCCTTATCAATTTTGTCATATAAATTAGTTGTAGCAATTATTACAATATCATCATTTATGCTATCCAGTTCTTTCAATAAAGTTGATGTTGCTCTTCCCATTTCTCTTAAATCATTAGAATTTATCCTATCAAGGGCAAGTGCATCTATCTCATCGAAAAGAATAACCATTTTACTCGGACTTATAAAACTATTAATCTCATTAAATAATTTAGAAATATTTTTTTGTGTTTCTCCAAGTTTGCTATCAATAATGCTATTGAAATCGACCGAAAATAATTCTCTATCAAGAATTCTTGCTAATTGTTTTGTTGCTTCTGTTTTCCCAGTCCCAGGTTTCCCCTCAAATATAAATTTATTTACACCAATATTATGCTTCACAGCATTAACTATCCCCACAATGTCATTCATTATGCATTCTGGCAAATATAAATTTTCATTTTTACTATCTACCTTTTTTAACATTGAAGATACCTGTATATTCATCTGTGGCACTAAAACATTGGCATTTGAAACCAGTGCCATCAAATATTGAGCAACCTGTTCTTCGCCATTTTGATCAAACTCATTTGCTATTTCATTTACTATCCTATTAAATCCTAGCTCATCATTGTCAACATGATACTTAACCAAATTAATAATATTTTTAATTTTCATATGCTTCCCCTCACTTAATACATACCATAAAAAGCAACATTTGTCAAGACAATAAAATAAATTTTGGGACAATTTAGTTCTATTTAATTTATCGTTTCCATAATTAATAGTTTTTATTTAATATAATCTATATACATTATTTTTACTACAATTTAAACGATCTTATATAAATGATACTTTAAAGCAATAAAAAACTTACAAATCATATATTGATTCTTCTTTCATCTTTCCACATTACTTCAAGTCTTGCACTATTATGGCATCTTCCACCACTATTATTGACACTTTGCCTTAAACCACAAGGTTTTATCATTTCTAATATTCTTTACTTGTATGCTGACTTCCTATGTCACTATGTATTATTGCCACTCTCATTTGTTGATATCTTATATATGTATTTCATAATACTTTCATTTAAAATTTTATTTACAACACTCTTCTACCAATTTTAAAAACATTTTATCATTCATTCGCTCATGTGTCACATATTTACCATTATAAAATAATGAATAAGTAGTGATAGGAGTTGGAGCATTCTGTGCCTCTTTTTTATCTTGTAGTTTTATTGCTTTAAATTTAATTTTATTCTTCTTTGCAACTTCTTCTAATATAGGGACATATTTTGCATTAAAAGGACATTGATTAGTATAATACAATAAAAACCCTTTATCTTTTACACTTAGTTGCTTCGCACAAGATTTAAATTTTGGTTTTTCTGCATTTTTTTTCAATGGCAAATACCATAATTCAATACCATTTTCTGTTCTATCTGCCACTTCAAAACCTTTATATTTTAAATACTTTGGATCAGATAAAAATGATTTCTTTTTTTCTGAAGACAAAATACAAATTCCAATTTTTTTACTACTCTTTGCATCTTTTATACATTCATTAAGTAAATCATTTGAATAACCATGCCCTTTAAACGAACCAGACACCCATAGACAATCTATGTAAATATAACCTTTCGCACTTATTGGCACCCAAGCATTTTCTGCTTTAATGTATTCAATAAAACATTTTCCTCTCTCTACACTTTTTAAAAATACTAATCCATCCTTAAGACAAGATTTAATCCACTCTTTTTTTGATACAACTTGTATATCATTATCATTTGATATAGCACAGCAAATATGCTCTTTTTCAATATTATCTTTAGTAATTTTAATATATTTCATAAGTCCACCTCTCTATAAATTAAAATTTTATAAAACTACTCTAACTCAATATTTCCATTGTATAAATTATAATATCTTCCCTTTTTACTAAGTAGCTCGTTATGACTACCTCTTTCTACAATCTCTCCATTATCCATTACCATTATTACATCACTATTTATTATAGTTGAGAGTCTATGTGCTATTACAAACACCGTCCTATTTTTCATTATTTTATCCATTCCAGTTTGAACCAATTTTTCAGTTCTCGCATCTATATTTGATGTTGCCTCATCAAGAATTATAAATGGAGGATTTGCTATATATGCTCTTGCTATTGCAAGTAATTGTTTTTGCCCCTGCGATAAATCCCCTGTGTCTCCATTAATAATAGTGTTATAACCATTTTCCAATTGCTCTATGAAAAAACTTGCATATGTTTCTTTTGCAGCCCTTATGCAGTCTTCATCAGTTGCATTCAAATTTCCATATCTAATGTTATCAAGAATGCTCCCATGGAACAAATTGACATCTTGTAAAACTATAGCCATCGCCCTTCTCAAATCTTTTTTATAAATTTTTTTAATATCTATTCCATCATAAGTTATTAATCCACTATCTATATCATAAAATCTATTTATCAAATTTGTGATAGTAGTTTTCCCTGCACCAGTTTTCCCAACGAGTGCCACCTTTTGTCCTGGTCTCGCATAAATATTAATATCTTTAAGTATAGGTTTATCTTTTTCATATGAAAAATATACATTATTTACTTCAATATTTCCTTCTACTTTTATTTTTTCAATACCTCTAACCCAATAGCCATCATTTGACAATCTGTATTCGCCATTATCTACTTCACTCTCTACATCAAGCAATTCAAAAATCCTATTTGCACCAGATAAGCTTTGATAAATATATGGAACTTGACTTGAAATATTTGATATCTCTCTCGTGAAATTTTTTGAAAAACTCAAAAAACTAACTATCATTCCAAGTGTCAAAGAACCTACACCAAATAAATAAAAATTATTTATATTGTTTACAACAATAAAACCTCCAACTAGTGCCGATAAAATATAAATCACATTTCCAAAACCATTATTTATAGGCATAAGTATTATGCTCATAGTATCTGCAAGTTTTGCATTTTCCATCCAAATTTTATTTTTATTATTAAATTCTATTATGTTTCTATTCTCATAAGAAAATAGTTTTACTTCTTTTGCTCCCTTTATCATTTCTTCAACATAGCCATCAAGATTACCTATAGCATTTTGAGCTTTTATATTAGAACTTATTGAAATATTACTCAATTTTTTTGTTATAAAAAACATAACTAAAAATGTTGATATAGAAACGAGAGTTAAATTTATACTCAAAACGAGCATACTTCCTATAATTGTTATAAATGAAAAAGTAGCCGCAAAACATTGTGGTATAGAATTTGTCAAGCTGTTTCTCATTGTATCAAGGTCTAATGTATATCTTGACATTATATCTCCTGTGTCATTTTTATCAAAGTAGGATATAGGAAGTGTCTCCATTTTTTTAAACATTTCCTCTCTTATATCCATCATTATGCTTTCACCAATTCTAACCATCATTATAGAATATATAAAATTACATATTATTCCAATAACCAACAATATTATATAATGAAAAATTGAAGTATAAAATGGCGAATAATTTATATAGCCATTTGCTTTTTCATTAAGCATTCTAAGGACATGGTCATCTATTAAAATTTTTAGATATAAATTTGTATACACTTGTGCAAACATAGATACAACAAAAAATAAAATTACAAACAGTAATCTAAATTTATATTTTATTAGATAACTAAGCATCCTTATAAATGTTCCCTTTTTTACTGAAACATTTTCATATTTAATTTTATTTCTTTTTCTAATCATTTTCCTTCTTTGTTTGCAAATCACAAATCTCTCTATATATAGCACAAGTTTTCATCAGATTGTCATGTGTATCAAAACCCACAATTTCCCCCATATCAAAAACTATTATTTTATCGCAAGAATTAATAGATGATATTTTTTGAGATATTATAATTTGTGTGCAATTATTTAATTTTTTATTTATTTCATTAAAAATCTTTTTTTCCGTATTTGTATCAACAGATGCTGTTGCATCATCAAAAATTAATATTTTAGGTTTTTTAATTATTGCTCTTGCTATACAAATTCTCTGTTTTTGCCCTCCTGAAAAATTAGCACCATCCTGTTCTACTCTTTCATATATTCCATCCGTTTTTTTCTCTACAAATTCATATGCCATAGAGATTTTTAATGCTTCTTTTATTTCATCTTCACTTGCTAATTCATCACCAAATAAAACATTTGAAGCAATAGTTCCACTAAATAAAGTATTCTTTTGCATTACCATACCTATACTTTTTCTAAGGACATCCAAATCATATTGTTTTACATTTATGCCACCAATTAGGACTTCCCCAGAAATCACATCATATAGCCTCGGTATCAAATTTACAAAAGAGCTTTTCCCACTTCCCGTTCCACCGATGATACCTATTTTTTCTCCCTCATTAATCTTTATATTTATATTAGTTAAAATATTACTTTTTGCTTTATTCTTATATTTAAAATTAACATTTTTAAATTCAATATCAAAATTTTTAATCTCATCAATTTTATTATCTATATTTTTTATATCAGGTTCTTCATTAAATACTTCATATAGTCTAACAAGCGACTCAATAGATATGAGTAAGCTAACAGTTAAAAATGCAAGAAACATAAGACTTCCTATCATCTGAGCACTATATGTTATTAAACTTACAAGAGAGCCTGTTGTTAATCCCAAATTTATATTATTCCCTGACTCAATTATAGCCATTGTCCCAAAATATGCAATCACAATATTAATTGTATACATAATAAAATGCATTATTGGAAGCCACATAACAGCAATACTCTCTGCTTTAACAAAATTTTTAAATATACTTTTTGAAATATTTATAAATTTGTTTTCTTCAAATTTTTCCCTTGAAAATGATTTTACAACCCTAATTCCTCTTATGTTTTCTGATAAATTATTATTTAAATCATCCACACTCTTAAAAACTTTTTTAAAAATTGGAAGTGCTGATTTTGCTATAATAAAAAATGACAAAAACACAAAAGGGATTGCGACAATTGCATATCTACCAATATAATGAATTTTGCAAGCTGCATATGTAGAAAAAACTACCATCAAAATTGCTCTTATTATACCTCTAATCATTATTTGATAAGATTGTTTTATATTAATCACATCAGTTGTAGACCTAACTACCAAAGAGCCAACCTTAAACTTATCAATATTTTTGAAAGAAAATGTTTGAATTTTTTTGAATATATTTGACCTTAAATTATATGCAAAAATAGTAGATGCTCTAACTGCAAATATGGCACACAGGACACCTGTTGACATTTGACACACTACCAGTACAAATAAGACCATTGTAGTATTTTTTATAACTGTAAAATCTCCTACTTCCACACCCTTATCTATTAAACTTGCCATAACAAATGGGATGATAACTTCTGCAGTAGTTTCTATCGCAACAAAAAATATTGAAAGAAGTGATTCTTTTTTGCAATTTGATAAACTAAGTTTTATTAATTCAAAAATCTTTTTCAAAACTAACCCTCTATATCATATAGGACAGTTATAAATTTCATTTTATCTAATTTTATCAACATATCATTAAAATGAAATCTAATTTCTTTTGCCCTATCTATATTTTTACATTTTATATAAAATAAATAGTAATAATAATCACTTATTTTGCCTACAACAGGTTTAGTCGGTCCAAGCACCGATACATCATTATAATTCATATCTAGATTTTTTTTTAGATTTTTTGAAATTTCTATTAGATATGATGCATCTTTTGATTTCAAATAACATACTAGCATTTTGTAAATAGGTGGATATAAAAATTCTTTTCTAAATAAAATCTCTTTTTCATAAAAATTTTTATAATCATTATTTACTACATCATCAAGTGGATAACCTTCTATATTATAACTTTGAATAATGCAATCTCCATTTTTTTTTCTTCCACTCCTACCTGCAACTTGCACCAATAAATCAAAAGCCTTTTCGGTTGCTTTATAATTTTGTATATTAAAACTCATATCAGCACACATAATTCCTACAAGTGTTAGATTGTCAAAGTCATGCCCCTTTGCAACCATCTGTGTTCCTATCAAAATATCTGCTTCCTTATTTTTAAAACTTTTTATAATCTTTTCATATCCATCTTTATTATTTGTTGTATCTCTATCCATTCTCAAAACTCTTGCCCCATTAAAAGTTTTTATGATTTGCTCTTCAAGTTTTTGAGTCCCCATCCCAAAAGAATTTAGTTTTTCAGAATTACAATTGGGACAAATCATTGGTTCTCTCTCTTCATATCCACAGTAATGACATTTGATAGTTGAATCATTGTGTAAAGTTAATGGGACATCGCAATGGGGACATTTTATCACATGCCCACAATCCATACAGGTTAGGCTTCTTGATAAACCTCTTTTATTTAAAAATAGTAAAATCTGTTCTTTTTTTTCTAACTTCTCTCTTATCTTATCATAGAGTAATTTTGAAAAAACAGTTTTATTTCCATATTTAAATTCGCGTCGCATATCAACGATACTAACCTTTGGGAGATTAACTTTATCGCCTGCCCTCTCTTTTAATGTGTGCAAATTGATTATACCACAATTTGCCTTATAAAATGTAGATACACTTGGTGTTGCAGAAAGCCTTAAAACTACTGCATTTTGTAATTCTCCCCTAAATTCAGCAATATCTCTTGCATCATATCTTGGGGTTAACTCCGATTTATACGAATCATCATCTTCTTCATCTATTACTATTAATCCCAAATTTTCAAATGGAGCAAAAATTGCACTTCTTGGTCCTACAAGTATACTACACTCTCCATCTATACATTTTTTTATTTGAATATATTTATCCCCATCACTCATTTTAGAGTGGATAATTGCAACTTTTTCACCAAATCTTGATTTTAACCTTGACATAGTTTGATAAGTTAGAGAAATCTCTGGTATCAAAACTATAACATTTTTCCCCTTATCCAAAATATATTTAATTAAATTTAAATAAACTTCTGTTTTCCCTGAACCCGTGACCCCAAATAACAAATGACTTGAATAAATATTTTTGTCTATACTTATTTTAATACTATCTATTATTTTGGTTTGCTCTTTCGTAAGTATTATTTTTTTGTCATCAAAGTCAGTTTCATATTTAATTATCGCATCTGTTTGTTTTTTATTTTTATTTATAATTCTTTTTACTGGCAAAACTGTTTTTAGACATTTACTAAAAATGGTCGCATATTCATCACTCATAAATTTAGCAATATTTAATAAAACATAATTTATAGATATTTTTTTTTCTGCCAAACCCAAAATATATTTTATGTCATCAAATCTATTTTTATTCTTAAAAAAAGTATCATTTTTATAACTATCAGAATTTAAAAATTTATTTTCATTTAAAATTTGAATTATGAAACCCTCTATCTGTTTATTTGACTTGCCAAAAGGAACTACTACTTTATCTCCAATTTTAATTTTATCTTTCAATTCATTTGGGACAAGATAAACAAAGGGCTTATTAAGTGCCTCATGTGTTACATCAATTATTACATTTGCAAATAATTTATCATCCATTTAATATTTTTAGGATTTCTTCCCTATCACTAAAATGATATTTATGCCCCATAAAATCATTATAATCTTCGTGTCCCTTACCTATGACACAGATGACATCGCCTTTTTTATGTTCTCTAATAGCATATTCAATCGCCTCTCTTCTATCTTCCAATATTTTATAATTTTTCATTTTTTTTGACAGAGCCTCTACTATTTGATTTATTATATCCATAGTTTTTTCAAATCTACTATTATCAGCAGTGATAACGGCAAAATCTGCTAATTCGCCCACAGCATCACCCATTCCATATCTTCTCTCAACATCCCTATTACCACCCGAACCAAATACAACGACAATTCTATTTGGGTTATATTCCCTTAACGAATTTATAAGTGCAGTTGTCCCAACCTCATTATGTGCATAGTCTACAAGGATAGTAAAGTCATCACTCTTTTTTATTATTTCAACTCTACCAGGGACATTTACACTTGATAATGCGGTTAATATACTATTATCATCTATTCCAATTTCTTTTGCTACCATAATTGCTATGATTGAGTTTTGTATATTGTGAAAACCAGGCATTGGTATTTTTATGCTATTATTCAACAAATCAAATTCAAATTCAACTCCATATGTAGTTTCTGTGTTTAATAGTTTTTTGTTAATCCCTTTTATTGAAAATGTTTTATATTTGACATTTTTTTCTATGCAATATTTTTTTATTTTATCAAACATCAAATCATCAGAATTTATAACAGCAAATTTACAATTATCAAAAATTTTTAATTTATTATTAAAATAATCATCAAAATCTGTATGTTCGTTTTTTCCTATATGGTCATGTGAAATATTTGTAAATACTGCATAGTCAAAGCATATGCCATATACTCTATCAAGCATTAAACTCTGTGATGAGACTTCCATTACTACATATTTAACTTCTGCCTTTCTCATTTTATAAAAAAATTCTTGCAAGACATAACTTTCAGGTGTTGTGTTATTTGTATAAAAAAATTCATCATTATATTCACAACCAACTGTTCCAATAATTCCTACTTTCTTATTTGCAGCTTTTAATATATCTCTTATCATATATGCAGTAGTAGTTTTTCCTTTTGTTCCAGTTATTCCTATTATTATCATATCTTTTAATGGCTGTCTAAAAAAATTAATAGAAAGTATTGACAATGCCTTTCTTGTATTCTTAACACTAATTATTATTATATTTTTATTATTTGCTATATCTATTATTTTTTTATCAATATTTTCTTCCACAAAAATGAGTTTTGCTCCACTATTTATGATAGCTTCTATATCACTATGTGAATCAAAATTTACCCCTTTTATACATACAAATGCACAATTTTGACAAACTTTTCTTGTATCGTATATGAGCTGTTCTATTAAAATATCATCAAAATTAGATGACAAAACATCATATTCTAAATTTTTTATTAATTCAGTTTGTCTTATCCTTAAATCATCCATATACTTATCCTCTATCAAAATTTTCAACAAATTCTTCCATAGTCAACAAAACTTCTCTTGGCTTTTTGCCATCTTGTGCACTCACTACTCCTGCCTCTTCCAATTGATCTATAATTCTTGATGCTCTATTAAATCCGATTTGCAGTTTTCTCTGTAAGAAACCACTTGAAGCAGTTTTTGCATCTATACACAATTTCCCAGCAGTAACAAAATACTCATCATTTCCATTTTTATTATTTGCATCAAAACTACTCTTTTGTTGCAACCCATTATTAATCTTGTCTTCTATATCTTCATCATAATTCATATCAGGTTCTTTTATGAAATTAACAACATTTTTTATTTCCTGATCTGATACAAAACAGCCCTGAACCCTAAGAGGTTTTGGCATACCTGTTGGGTAATACAACATATCTCCCTTACCTATTAATTTTTCTGCTCCATAAGAGTCAATTATAGTTTTACTATCAACTCCACTTGATACAGCAAAAGCAATTCTACCTGGCACATTTGCTTTTATACTTCCTGAGATTACATTTACAGATGGTCTCTGTGTTGCAATGACGAGATAAATTCCACAAGCTCTCGCAAGTTGTGCTATTCTAAAAATCGCATCTTCTACATCTTTTGATGCCACCATCATCAAATCAGCAAATTCATCTATTATAATAACTATCTTTGGTAGTTTTTCTAATTTTTCTTCGTCTTCTCCCAACCTATTGTTTTCATTGTCAACATAAATATTATAACTATCTATATCTCTAAGTTGTTTTTCTACTATTAAATTATATCTTCTCATCATCTCACTAACTGCCCAATTAAGTGCAGATGCTGCTTTTTTAGGATCCGTCACTACTGGAACTAAGAGATGTGGTATATTATTATAAACTTGAAGCTCAACTACTTTTGGGTCCACCATTATAAGTTTTACATCTTCTGGACTTGATTTATAAATGATTGACATTATTATAGAATTTATGCACACAGATTTCCCACTACCAGTTGCACCAGCTACAAGTAAGTGTGGCATATCTTGCAAATCACAAATTATTATATTCCCAGAAATATCTCTACCAACTGCTACTGATAATTTTGATTTGCTATCCTTAAATTCTTTACTTGAAATAATATCCCCCAAATAAACAGCATTTGTTTTTTTATTTGGCACTTCTATACCTATCGCAGATTTTCCGGGTATCGGTGCTTCTATCCTTATATCTGTCGCTGCTATTGCAAGTTTTATATCATCTTGCAACTCAAGTATTCTCTTTACCCTAACTCCCATATCAGGCATTACTTCATATCTCGTAATTGTAGGACCTACTGTCACATTTGTGACTTTTGCTCCTACTCCAAATTGTTCCAAAGTCTTTTGTAAAGTTTTTGCCATATTATTTAAATAATTTTTATCTTCACCCTCGACAACACCAGTCTTTTTAAGAAATGATAACGGAGGAAATTTATATTTTTTTGATTTTTTATACTGAAAATTATTATTTTCAATTTTTTCTATTTTTTCATCAACTTCTTGTGCAACTTTTTGAATATTCTTTTTGTTATACTCAAATTTTGGTTTTAAATCAATTTGCTTTTTATTGTTTACTATTTCACTCGAAGGATTTGCAACATTTTCAATGCTTGTGTCTTTATAATCTTTTGTAAAATAATCATCTATTTTTATGCCTTCCATGTTCAAATCATTATTATCAATATCTTCTACTACCTTATCACTCTTTGGTAAATTGTCAGTATAAAAAAAGTCAGATGGACTTGCTTTTGTCTCATGTATTATCTCATTTATACTTTTTTCTTTTAATTTATTAAAAATTATTTCTTTATTGTCATCAAGCGAGTGATTATAATTATCATGTTTATTTTTATCTGTTAATTTAAAAAACCTTGACTGGATATCCTTGCCATCTGCTTTTATTTTATCAAATCTCAAACTCTCATTTTTTGATAAAACTTTTATCTTATTTATATTTTTATCATTGATTACAATATTTTTTTCATTTTTTTTCTTTTTTATTAAGCTCTCTTCATCATCTAAAACACTGCTACTATCTTTTTTTCTCTTATCTAATAATTCATTCAATCTTTTTTCATTTTCATTTGCAACTTCTATATCTTCTTCTCTCTCTTTAAGGAATTTAAAAACCACTCTTGGTATAAAAAATATAATATTAAATATAATATTTATCGTCATCTTCAATGTTTCTATATTAAATGTAAGAAGTGATAAAATTACTATAATTGATATATATAATAGATTTGAACCAGAATATCCTATATATTTAATCAAAAAATAATTAATGAACCCTGCAAATATTCCACTTATAAATTTTTCACTTTCAAAACTAAAAATTTTCATTTCATTTGACAATTCATTTCTCAAATAAGTAGGAAAATCATTATCTACCAACAACAAACTATTTTTTATATTGAGAGACACTATACAAATAATAAAAATATAAATACCTATTAAAGTATAAACTCTAAATTTTTTATTATTATCTGTCGCCACAAAAACTATATACAAAAATAATAATATAGGAAGATAAATCCCCATACTACCAAATAGCATTAGATTAATTGTTTTTAATAAATTCCCAACCTGCCCTGCTTTATCAAAATTTGAAAATATAACAAATAAAAAAACGAACATTAAAACAACTATCTTGATAATTTTTTCAGTGATAGTTGTTTTCTTTTTTCTTTTAGTTTTTTTCTGTTTCTTAGTAGCCATTACACATTAAATTTAAATAATATTACATCTCCATCTTGAACTATATAATCTTTACCCTCTATCCTAACTAAACCTTTTTCTTTAGCTTTAGTAATTGAGCCTGTTTCTAGTAAATCTTTATAATTTACAACTTCTGCTTTTATAAAACCTCTCTCAAAATCACTATGTATTTTACCAGCAGCCGAAGGAGCCTTTGTGCCTATTTTTATTGTCCACCCTCTTGTTTCTGTTTCACCAGCAGTTAAAAATGACATTAGATTTAATAATTTATAACTTGCTTTTATCAATTTATCAAGCCCTGATTCTTTCATCCCGAGCTCATTTAAAAACTCTTTTTGTTCACTCTCATCAAGCCCTGCAATATCTTCTTCAACTTTTGCACATAAGACAAAAACTTCAGAATTATTTTTTTTAGCATATTCTTTTACTCTTTTTACATATTCATTATTTTCGCCATCATCTTTTATGTCCTGTTCTGAAACATTTGCCGCAAATATTACTGATTTACTTGTAAGTAAATTCATATTATCTATCAATTTTTTTTCATCTTCATCACTTGTTTCAAAAGCTATTGCAAGTTTTTCACTCTCCAAGTGTGTTTTTAATTTTTCAAGCAAATCGTATTCTACTTTTGCAGTTTTATCATTATTTAACATTTTTTTTAATTTTGATAATCTCTTGTCAACTGTTTCAATATCAGCAAAAATTAATTCCAAATTAATAACTTCAATGTCCCTTATTGGATCAATACTTCCATCTACATGGATAATATTACTATCATCAAAACATCTAACTACATGGACTATCGCATCAGTTTCTCTAATATTTGCTAAAAACTGATTGCCCAAACCTTCCCCCTTTGATGCTCCTTTTACTAATCCCGCAATGTCAACAAACTCTATAGTAGCATAAGTTTTTTTATTACTATTATATAACTCTGCCAATTTATCTATTCTCTCATCAGGGATTGGGACAACTCCAACATTTGGTTCGATCGTGCAAAATGGATAATTCGCACACTCTGCCCCTGCTTTTGTTATTGAATTAAATAAAGTTGACTTTCCTACATTAGGTAATCCTACAATTCCAAGTTTCATTTTATACTCCTTAAAATTTTATATTCCAAAACCTAATTCCATAATTTTTCTATAAATCACATCAGCCCACTCTTTACACATCTCAATAGTTTTTGCTTCAACCATTATTCTAACTATATTTTCTGTTCCTGACTTTCTAACCAAAATCCTACCATCTCTTCCCAATTTTTCTTCTACATTTTTTATAGTCTCATTTAATGTCTTATCTTCCATACACTTATTTTTATCGGCTACTTCTACATTTTTTAAAATTTGAGGAAATAGTTTAACATCATCTGCGAGTTGCTTTATAGTTTTTTTCTCATCAATTACTATATCCATAAGTTTTAATGAAGTTAAAATTCCATCCCCAGTATTTGCATGCCTTTTAAATATTATATGTCCTGACTGTTCCCCACCCAAGTCATAATCTTCTCTCACCATCATATCATGAACATTTTTATCACCTACATCTGTTTTTACATATTTTATATTTTTTTTATCAAATGCTTCATAAAGCCCCATATTTGACATAACAGTTGTGACCACTGTATCATTTTTTAATCTTCCTTCTTTTTTCAATTGATTTGCACAAATATACAAAATCTTGTCACCATCAACAATACTTCCCTCGTTATCTACTGCTATGCATCTATCAGCATCCCCATCATATGCAAATCCAATATCACAATTATTCTCTATCAAAAATTTTTGTAAACCCTCTATATGAGTTGAGCCTGCATTCATATTGATATTATTCCCATTAGGATTATTGTTAATAACAAAAGTTGTAGCACCTAATGCATCAAACACAGATTTTGCAATGGAAAATGCTGAACCATTTGCCAAATCAAGTGCCACTTTAAATCCTTTAAAACTATTCATTGGGATAGAAATGAGATAACCTATATATCTATTTCTGCCAGCAGAAAAATCAAAAGTCCTACCTATATCATTTTTTTTAGCAAAAGGAATTTCTCCCATCTCTCCATCGATATAGGATTCAATTTTTTTAATTATATCATCCCCAATTTTCTCGCCATTTCTATCAACTAATTTAATACCATTATCAGTATAAGGATTATGTGATGCAGATATCATAATCCCCAAATCAAGTTTTTCAGATCTAACCACATAACTTATTGATGGAGTAGTTGTGACATGTAGAAGTAATGCATCTGCCCCTGTTGATGTAATACCTGCTGCAATTGCATATTCAAACATATAGCTTGACCTTCGTGTATCCTTTCCTATAGCTATTCTACACTTTTCCCCATTTGGTTTTTTGGAAAAATAATATCCCAAAAACTTACCAACTTTAAAAGCATCATCAGCAGTTAGTCCTACATTTGCTTCCCCTCTATATCCATCTGTTCCAAAATACTTTCCCATAAATTTCCTTTACACTATATTTTTTTCTTTTATATATCTACTCAATGCATCTTCCCAATTTGGTAAAAGCCTAAATCCATTATTTACTAGTGAAGTTTTATTAAGCATTGAGTTTAAAGGCCTTTTTGCTTTTGAATTAAAATCTTTTGTCAATATATTTTCTACTCTTGTATTTTTATTTGTCAATCTAAATATTTCTCTCGCAAAATCTGCAAATGATACAAAACCTTCATTTGTAGCATGATAGACACCATAGTTATCAGTTTTTATCATATCTATAACAAGTTTTGATGCATCCCAACTATAAGTGGGAGAACCTATTTGGTCTTTAACAACACTCACTACATCTCTTGTCTTTGACAAATTGACCATCGTATTTACAAAATTATTTCCATTTACACCAAACACCCAAGAAATTCTTATAATAAAAAATTTATCAAACTTTTCAACTTCTAATTCTGAATCATATTTTGATTTCCCATATACTGATAATGGGTTCTTTTCATCATCAACTTCATATGGAGTTTTCTTTGTCCCATCAAATACATAGTCAGTTGAAAAATGCACAATTGGTATATTATAATTTATACAATTAGATACAATATTTTTTGTCCCTATAACATTAATTTTTCTACACAAATCAATATTATCTTCTGCCAAATCTACTTTTGTATATCCAGCACAATTTATAATGTGAGTTGGCATCACATCTCTTATAAAACTATCAACACTATCTTTATTAGTGATATCTAAAACTTTGCTATCACATCCTATACAATCAATGTTATTTAATTTTAACTCATGGATAATATCAAAACCTAACTGTCCTGATGCCCCTATCACCAATATCTTCATTTTCATAAACTCTTATTATACAATAGATATATATTATTTTCAATAAGGACAGCTTAAATGAGAAAGGGGGTAAATTCTTATTTTAAATTCCGTTTTTAATTTAAATATGCATTTTAATTTGAGAATCATTATAATATCATAGGTTGTGCTTTTAATTGAAAAAAGGTAATTTATGAATATTAAAGGTAGTCCACATTTAACATTGGGAGAAAGAATAGCTAAGTCAGGGAAGGAAAACATAAATGTTTGTTAACTATTCATTTTACTCTATTACACTTTA
>CAMIYN010000007.1 GCA_946403075.1 uncultured Lachnospiraceae bacterium
GAGCGACCGGCTGTTAACCGGTAGGTCGTAGGTTCAAGTCCTACTCGGGGAGCTAAAAGACCGTAAAGGTCTTTTTTTTTTATTTAAAAAAAGGTGGATGATATGAATATCATGATGAAAAAAAATTTTTTAAAGTTATTATACATTATGTTTTGTATGATGGCTTTTGTTACATTAGGTATTGGTTGTTCTAAAAAATTAAAAATAGTTGAATTTACTTCAACCAATGTTTTAGATAATCAAAATGGTATTATAAACATACTTAAAAATAAAAAGTGTGCTTATGAGCATAAAGAAGATGTACGAGAAATAGATTTTGATTCTGTGTATTTTGGAAGATATGAACAAGGTGGTATAGTTAAGAATGGCAAAGAAGATATTGAATGGATTATAGTAGACAAAGATTTTGAAAACAATGAAGTTTTATTAATTAGTAAGTATTTAATTGATTATATTGATTTTGGTAAAGATTTTAAGGATTTATCAATATATTTTAAATATTTTTATGAACAAGCATTTGATGATAACGAAAAAAAGTTTTTGTTAGATAATAATCAAACTATAAGTGGAAAAGAGTATAGCAAAAAGATAATGCTACCAACTAAAGAAATTTTATCAAAAAGTTTCAAAAATGATTTTCAACGAGAATTGTATGGAACATCAAAATGCATAGATGAAAGAAATATGCGATCAGGCTATCAAAATTTGAGCAGCATTAATAATAACTTTTCTTACATTTATGTAGATGATTTAGGTGAATTAAGAAGGATAGAGGGTGGTACATTGAGTGATGATAAACTATATCTAATTGTAATAGATGATATAGGCATTAGAGGTATTAGCCCTATGATAAGAGTAGCTATAAATAATTTAATCAAAAATTATAGTTATGATAATGAAATGACATATACAAATAGCAATAAAGATAATAAAAATATTTCAAACTTTATTTTAGAGAATAATATTGAATTAGATGGTGTTTATTCATTATATAAGGAACCACTGTTTAATATATATACGGAATTAAAAAACTACATAAATCATAATAGAGATACTGGAAAAAAATATGGTACTTTCGGCTATGATTATTATGAAATAACATATGAAGCTGATAAAAAAACAATTGAATTTTCGTATGAACTTGTAGATATGAATAACGATGGGTTAAAAGAGTTGATAATATTTAATAAAAAAAATAGAGTATTAGAACTATACACAATATATAAGAATACTTTAAGATATTTATATTCATCTATAAGAGGCAGTACACTTGGGCATGAAACAAACAGCTATTTTACAAAAGATAATAGATTATTCACCTACTACTCAGATGCTATTTCTACAGACTACAATTATTATATATTAAATAAAGGCAATTTGTATGAAGAAAGTTCGTATCACTGGCAAAATGATTGGATTAATGACTATGACTTGTATGAATGTAAAGATTATATGCATAATAAAGTTTATATGACAAATATTAAGGATGTACTTATTGATGTATTTAATAGTGTTTACAATAAAAGAGAAGTTGGAATTGTTATTAGCATTCCATATGATTATAAAGAGGGGATAAAACTCGCTAGAATTGCAATAGATCCTAACAATGAGTATTTAGAGATTGATGCGGATGTTGATTATGGCATATATGATTATGATACAGTTATATTTGGTAAGTATTATAATGATGATGATAAAAAAACTAATATGGAATGGATTGTTCTTGATAAAAATGAAGATAAAGCACTGCTATTATCCAAAAATGTAATTGACTGTAAGTGCTTTGAAGATACAAAAACAGAGACTACATATAATAATAGTTCAATTAGGAAGTGGCTTAATGAAGAATTTTATAATGAGGCATTTTCTGATTCTGAAAAAATGAATATAATTGAAACTAAAAATATTAATATAGATTTACAAGGGAATAGAGGAGAAGATACCATTGATAAAGTATTTCTATTAAGTCTTGATGAAGTAGAAAAATATTTTGGAGAACTTGATAATATAGATGAAAATAATTCCTATGAACGGATTGTGCATAATAATAGAGCTCAAGCATTTCCAACTCAATATGCAAAAAAAACAGACAACTTTGGTGAGAAATTATTTTATAGTAAGGAAGAAGGTAAAGATTATCGTGGAGCTTGTGAATGGTGGCTTAGAACTATGAATAGTGATAATAAATCTACTGCAATAGTATATTGTAATGGCTATGCTGAAGGATTGGAAAAGAATCATTTAATAAATTATAAAAATAGAGGTGTCCGACCTGTTTTGTGGGTACAATGCATAAAGTAGGCAATTAAAATCGTAGATTCACGGTTTGACAATGAGAGATATATAACATATAATATTGTAATAGCATTGTGTTGTTTGTAGTCTCAAAAGAATAATGAAGAGTAATGCTGATTATTATTAAGTTATAAGAATAATTAATTTATAAATATTAGAAAGGATAAAATGTGAAAAATAATGAAAATATTTATTGAAAATTTTTTTATTTATGTAGTATGCTTATCAATAACATTGATGGGAGAATTGAACTGTTTTGCTGGTGTTGTTTCATCAAGTAGTGGTGGAGGCGGAGGGATAGGAAGAAGTAGTTCATCAGCGGGTGGAGGAGGTGGAGTTTATAGTAGCGATCCAACTGCTTATGACGAAGGAGCTTGGGAAAGTATTCAAGATTATTATGACTATCTTGATTTAAATGGATATGAAGTGCCTAGTGATAATAAAATAATTGATAATGTAAAAAAATCAAATGTTGTTAATAATAATATAAAATCAGACTCAAAAAATATTAATAATTTTTTTGTTAATAGTAGTAGTATTGACATAAAAGATTTGCAAGGTTATGTTCCGCTCTTTGTTGCAAATATTAGTGCAGGAATAAATGAAAATATCAGTGGAAGTATGGTATCAAATGGAATAAATGAAAAATTTATAATCACTTCAAAGAATGGTATACCAACAAGTGAGTATGTTAAAAATTGGGTGACTATAAAAAAAGAAAATGGAAATCAAGGTTGGTATTATTTTGATGAAAATGGAAATATGGTAACTGGATTTTTGAATGAAAAAGATGGAAATACTTATTATTTGATAGAAACAGGGGAAAATAGAGGAATGCTTGTTGTTGGTCAAGTAATTATAAATGGTCAAATTTATAATTTTTCTGATGGAACTGATGGATTGCCTTATGGAGCATTAAAAAAATAAAGATTTAAATTCTCAATTTTATATGAAATTTGTTTTTTTGACTGTTTAATCATTTTTATTATTTTGTTCTATAATGAATTAATATTAAAAATCTCCTGAAGACCCACCAGCAACATATTAAATTAGGTGCTAAAGCTTGAATGATGGGTTATAAAATTTGTGTTTATGCCCATCGAGCGATGGAAGGATATTAGTAAAAAAAATATAAAAAATAACATAAAAAAATATGAAAGAGAGACATTGCGGGAGACATTTTATGCTATTCAAGATGCTGTACTTAATAAAAAAGCACATTATGATGGGAGAAAAATTAAATGGGAGAGTTATAGAAGTATTAAAAGATGAAAACGAAAGAAAAAATTTTTTTAAGTTAAAAACAAATGTTGACAAAATTCATATATTTGTAAAAGAATCAAGAAATGCATTTATGCTTACTCAAAAATTGCCAGACAAATTTGTAGTAGAAAAAGAAATGTTATATGTTATTGAAGGAGGAGTTTTTTCAGGCTCGCTAATAAAGTTGGGATAAAATAGCATTAACAGTGATTCTAATAAATACAGTGGAATAGTAATGTTATTAATGATAATAAAATAATATTGGCATTAACAAATAAATGTAAATGAATTAAGTAAGTAAGGTAGTAAGCAAAAGCACTATAGAGAGAATACAGGTTGGTGCTAATATGCGATTATCTACATTAGAGAAGATATGTAAATATTTAAAATGTCAGCAAGAGGACTTAATTGACTTTATCACCAATATTGGCAATATCATTACAATAATGTTTTATGATATAATTATAAAAGTGTAAATACTGATGAGTTTTTAAACATATGAATCAAGAAGAAAAAAGATTATATTTAATTGAATATTTGCTTAGAGAAAGAAACAAGTGTAATAACATTCAGATTCCTAATGATGAACCTGAACAAAAGCAATTACTTAGAAGTTTGTTTAATATAAGACTTCCGTCTCCTATTAGTGATGGGTTTTTGAATGTGCAAGATGAGTATTTAAAAGAAGCAACAAAGTTAAAGGGAATTACTGATATAAAAGACTTAAAGCAAATTGAGGAAGGAATTAATTTATGGCAGGGTGATATTACAACACTAAAATGTGATGCCATAGTAAATGCAGCTAATAGTGGACTTACTGGTTGTTACATACCATGCCATAACTGCATTGACAATATTATTCATACTTATGCTGGAATACAACTTAGGAATAAATGCTATGAAATAATTCTAAAGCAAGGTTGTGAAGAAGAAACTGGAAATGCAAAAATAACAAGTGCATATAATTTGCCAAGTAAGTTCATTATTCACACAGTTGGGACAATAGTAAATGGTAATGTGACAACTGAAAATGAAAAAGAATTAAAATCGTGTTATATATCATGCTTAAAGAAAGCTTATGAAAATAAATTAGATAACATTGCATTTTGTTGTATATCTACAGGAGTATTTGGATTCCCATGTGAATTAGCAGCAGAAATTGCAATAAATGCAGTTAGAGAATATAGAAATGAAACAAATGCAAAGTTTGAGGTAATATTTAATGTATTTAAAGAATGTGACTACGAAATCTACAAGAAGTTACTTGGAAGACATTAAGATATTAAAAGAAAAAATTGAAAATGTAGATGCCATAGTTGTAGGTGCAGGTGCTGGACTTAGTACATCTGCTGGATTCATTTATAATGGAGAAACATTCAAGAAATACATGTTTGATTTTATAAATAAATATGGCATAACTGATTTTTATACTGGAGGTTTTTATCCATTTCCCACAAAAGAAATAATGTGGGCTTACTGGAGCAGAAGTATTTATGTAAATAGATATTTAAATGCACAGAGAGATACTTATAAAAAAGTGTTAAATTTAATTAAATGTAAAAATTATTTTGTGATTACAACGAATGTTGACCATCAATTTCAAAAAGCTGGTATAGATAAAAAGAGATTATTTTATACACAAGGTGACTATGGCTTATTTCAATCTGTAAACAATAATAATAAAAAAACTTATGACAATGAAGAGATGATTTATAAAATGCTTGCGGCTCAGGGTTTTGTGAAAAGTGATAAAGGAATTTATGATATCACAGATAAGAATGATATCTTAATGAGTATACCTACAAATCTTATACCTAAGTGTCCTGATGATGACAGTGATATGACATTGAACTTACGATCAGATGATAGTTTTGTGGAAGATGAAGGATGGTTGGATGCCTCTATAAGATACTCGGATTTTATAAATAGTATAAAAGACCAAAAAGTTTTGTATTTGGAACTTGGTGTCGGTATGAATACTCCAGGAATAATCAAATATCCATTTTGGAATATGACTTATGAAAATAAGAATTCAACTTATGTATGTATAAATTACAATGAAGCATTTTGCCCGGATGAGATACTTGATAGGTCAATAATTATAAATGAAGATATTGATAAGGTGTTAGATGATATTGTAAAAAAATAAAACAACTAAAAGTAAGCAAAAACAAATTAAATGACTTTGACGAAGGGTTGTTTTATGCACTGATGGATAGGGTCAAAGTTAATAAAGATAATATAATAATTGTATGGAAAGATGGGACTGAAAGTTAATGGGAGTCTCATTTTTTGTGGTTTTGTATATTACCACCATAATGGTGGTAAAATATGTATAATGAGTTTTACATTTTAAATTAAAGGTTATTTTTTTTAATATTTTACCTACAAAAGATTGACTTTATTAAGCAAAATTTATACTTAATAAAAAACAAATAAAATGGTATAATTAAGCATAAAATAGGCTCGCAGAGGGTTGATTTTTGTTGGGGAAATAGTGATATTTATGTACGATATTTTTGAAATGCATCAACTAATATTAACTATTTACTAAAATTTTAATTAATAAGATGAGGAGTTATTATGTCTGAACAAACTATACAAGATAATTTGTATTCTATTCCAGTTACAATTATGGATAAATATGTATGCTTAAGTTTGGGTGCAACTACTATTAATGATTTAATAAAATCTAAAAAATTAAATACTAATATAAAAGTCAAGAAAAATCTTGGGAAAAACCCAGATGTTTTGATAGTTAATAAGAACAATGAAGTGATTGTATTCATAGAATTTAAAAAGCCAAAAGAGTTTGATACTGACAAGAAGAAAAGTGCAGCAATAGAACAAGAGATTGATGTTGCTAATGAAGTAGGAGCAAAAATTTTTGTTGTCTCTGACGGAGAAACTTATATTTGGATTAATTCTCTTACTAGAGAGAAAATATTGGATGAAAAAGGTAATCCTGTAACATATAAAATTCAACCTAAAGAAGAAAGCCGTAAATTGGCTGAATTCATTGATTTAGTTTCTTTATCTATTGATAAAAAAAATAATACAATTCTTAAGCAAGAAGAAATTGATCCAACTGATTTAGCAAAAAAAATCGCTTCTATTTTGAAAAAAATGACTTTTACATCTTCAAAAATGTCTTTGTATACATTTGTAGAAGTATTTTTATTTAAATATTTAAGCGACATAAATGTCTTGAAAGATGAAAATTCATTTGAGCATATAAAAAATTTGTATTCGGATGCTGATAATAACAAAAGAACAAATGCTGACATTTTGGGTGCATATTTAGAAGGACCAAGAGCACAAATGTCAATGTTGTTTCCTGCCGGTGAGGATGGCACAACAGTAGTTAATGGACAAATATTCCATGTAAAAAAGGATGCAACTGGACATTATATAGAAGAAGATTCTCATGCATTATGTTTCAAATTGATTATTGATGAGTTTGCTAAGTATGAGGCAAAAAATGGAAAGTTTATCAATATTAGTAAGGACTTTAAGTCAAAATTATTTGAGACTTTTATGAAGAATAGTGAAGATAAGTCAGATATGGGACAATTCTTTACACCATTAAAGATTGTGCGTGAAATGGTTAATATGGTGACAATTGTAGATGGTATGTCTATATGTGATCCAGCGGCAGGAGTAGGCAAGTTTTTATTAGAGGCTGCAAATAATGTTACTTATGAAATGAAAAGAGGCAAGCTAATTTCAGGATTAACTTTACATGGTTTTGAAAAGCAAATGTCAGGAAAAGATGATATAACGACTATACTAGCAAAAGCAAATATGCTGATTTATTTTTCAAAACTTTTTAAAGATAACAATAATATTGATGATGTTAAGTATTTGGCTTCTGAGTTGTTAAATAAGACATTTTATTCAAGTAAGAAAGCTTTAGGAACATTAGACAGCATTGAAGAAAACAAATATGACATGATTTTAGCTAATCCTCCATATTATCAAGATGCAACATTATCAAAATTAGCACTTGATACAGGTTTCTATACATCAAAAGGGATTGGGGTTGAATCATTGTTTTTAGAGTGGATAATAAGGTCTTTAAAGTTTAATGGTATTGCAAACATTGTGTTACCTGATGGAATTTTTACAAATTTAGCAAATACTGCTTTAAAAGAATTTCTTATTAAAAATTGTTATATAGAATCAATAATCTCATTACCAATTAACAGTTTTTTTAATACACCTAAAAAAACATATATATTAACATTAAAAAAGAAATCAAAAGAAGATATAGAAATGAATACTAAGCAAGAATATAAGGTGTTCACTTATATGTGTAAAAGCATTGGAGAAACATTAGATGTTTATAGATTTGACACACCTGAGGATAACGATTTACATGATGCTGTTAATAAGTATAATAGTTATAGACAACAATTAGATAGGAATAAAATAGAAGAGCCATTTAAGAGTTGGTTCAAGAAAGATGGCAAACTAAAGTTAGTTTCAATTGATGAGTTTTCACCTGATAACAATTGGAATATAGATAATTTTTGGTCAGAAGATGAAAAAGTTAAATTAGGCTTTTTAGAAAAAGACAAAGTGATGAGTCTGTCTGAGTTTGATGATTATTTAGATGCGATAATTAATGATATAGAGAATTACAAGGAGGCAATAAATTGCTTAAAACTATAAGAAAAAAAATATCAGATATATTTGAACCAGTTAATGGTAATTCAAAGTATACTAAAAAGTATTGCAGTGAGCATATTGGGAATTATATTGTATATACTGGTACAACAATAGGAATATTTGCAAAAGTTGATGCCCCTGATTACACTGAACCTAACCTTACATTTACTACAGATGGTGAGAATGCAGGAACAATTGAATATATAGTTGATGAAGGATATTGTATAGGTGGGCATAGAACTATACTAAAGCCAATAATTAATAATATTAGCCTTGAGTATTTTAAGCATATATTACAACCAGTTTTTTACAAAAATGTCAAGAATGGAAGCGTACCCTCATTGCGTTTTAATCAAGTGGCTGATGTTGAAGTTGAAGTTCCAGCTTTAGATGAAGATACACTTGACATAGATAAACAAATTGAATTAGCAAAAAAATATAATGATGTTGAAATAAAGCGGTGCAAACTGCTTAATGACATTAGTTTTCTTAAGGAAGTTAAGATAAGTATTGGCAATGAAAATGATAGCACATTTAAGAATGTACCTCTAAATGATATGTTTAAATTGAAAAGAGGTAAAATAATAACCAAAGTTGATATAATGAATAATAAAGGTAAATATCCTGTTTACTCTACACAACGTGAAATATATGGATATATCTCTACATATATGCAAGATGGAAAATTTCTTCTTTGGAATACTGATGGTTTAGGCGGTTATATTAAAATTGCTAATGGTAAGTTTTCATATACTAATATTGTTGGTATTTTATTACCTAAAAAAGAAAATTATAACTTTGAAAAAGTATCGTTAGGCTATTTAAAATGCATCCTTGAACCAATTTTTCGTGCAAATAGAAAAGGAAGAATGGGGATAAATGGGAAGAATGAGTATACGAAAATTAACAGTACTATGATAGAAGACTTGAATATTCAAATACCTATGCCTATTAAAGATAATGATTTTGATTTGAAAAAGCAAGAAGAGATTATGAGAAAATATGAGAGTATTAATAATATTAAAAAGACATTATCTGAGAGTATTAATAGTTTATTGGAAATTAAAGTTATTTAGTTTGTGTAAACTTGGTTATTTAAATAATTAAATTGTTAAGTAATGTTTGGCATTAAGCTCTTGACAAAATCTATAATATAGTTTTTATCATCTTGGTAATAGTGGTTAAACGGAATTTTTAAGTCTATAAAAATTTTCAGCATTGAATAACTCATTGATTTTAAGTATTTAGTATCAAATAGCTTATCAATCAAATTATTAAAAGTACTAATGTCATTTTTATATAGCAAGCAAATACTTTCTATATGAACAATATTCATTATAATAAAATTTTCATCGTTAATTTTTGAATTCGTTTTTAGTAAACCCTCATCTCTTTCATGAGTATATTCAACTACTACTTTCAATACTTGTTTTTCTATTCTATTATTTTTGATATAACTATTGATTTGATTGTGCCCCTTTTGTATATGACTATAAAAATGTAATAAATCTCTCATGTTTGGATCTCGTTGTGTAGAAGCAATACGTGAAACAATAGATTTACATTCAAAAATAATGGTTTTGTTATTCATTTCTAATATAAAATCTGGACTTTCATTTATACTATCTTCTTCAATTTTCTTAATATATCTTTTTAATCCATTATCTATAAATAAGTCACGAAAGTACTTTTCAAAAACATTACCAAACTTACTAAAAAAGGTATCATCTTTCTTGTCTCTATAATATTCTGCAATTAGGCGGTATAAACTATCACCAAATAAAAAGTAAACATTATAAATACTTGAGCAGATTGTATTTCCTTTTTTGTTTTTAATAAAAGGTTTATTATAAAAAACTAACTGGTTATCTAGTGATTTTCTAACATCTAAATAGCTGATAGAGTAGTATTCAATAATTCGATTAATTATAGCTGTGTCAAAGCCAACATATCTAAACTTGAAACTATCTATATCGATAAATTTATCAAAAACTGCATCTTTTAAATATTCAGCAAAAATATATGCAATCCCAAGTAAAAATTCTTTGATATCACATGAAAATAGGTTTTGTGTTAAAGTGTTAATTGTATTTGAAATTGTACTACTGTAATTACTTTTGACAAATAAATATATTAGTCTGTTTATATCGTTAAAATAATTATATCTCAATTGAAATTTAAATTGTTCATTTCCAATCCCTTCTAATACTTCCATAGCACCATACTTATCATATTTAGACATCACGTCATTATCATCATCATGTGATTGAAAATAGGCTAACAGGAATAGCATATATTCAGTTAGCGGAATCTTTGTTTTTAAAGCTCTCTCGTCATTAGAATATTTAATTAAATAATAAATAATGTAATTTATATTCCAAGCCCCAACCATATGATGCATCTTCAGTATTCCATTAAAAGTATCAAATTCGTATATTCCGTTCATTTTATTTGGTTTGTTATAATCTTTAAAAATGGTTTTTGAAAATTCAAATAACCATTCCAAATCTTGGTTGGTTGGAACTTTTTTTACATATGCAATTAATTGTTCGTTGTTCATACTTTCATTATACTATTTGTTAATATTGTTGTCTATTGTCTAAGGTATTTATAATGCTGAGATTAGATTATAATAATATTTATATTAAGCATTAGAACTATGGGATAGAAAATAAAATAGGATTTAGTACAAGAGGAAAGTAATATATTTTGATGATTCTATCTTATTTACTTGAATATCTTTTTTCTTCTTTTTGAGAATCCTAAGTTATCAATTTCAATATTACTTCTATTTTTTCTTATTTTTTCAACAAGTTTAAATGTTTCTTTATCGATGATGGCTGGGTGATGAGAAGAGATATAATATTGTTCGTGCTCACCTCTATTTGTAAATATTCTTGTGTTAGGATAGTCACCCATAAAGGTTTTATGTGTTCTTATATCTCCGATATATTTTTCATTTGTTATTATTGTCTCAACCGCCTTTTTAGACCTTTCATTTTTACCTCTTGGAGATTTAATACTATTGGATTTTAAGTATTTAGTAATTTTTAATATACTGTACATTTATATATAATTCAAATATCTTTTTCATAATTTTTGATTCTTTTTTATCAATTACAAGTAATTCATTTTCATCATACTTATAGCCATAGCATTTCCTATTAAGAATTTTACCATTATCTTTTATTATTTCAGCTCTATTTCTCCATTTTATGTTTTCACTTTTATTTTCAGATTCACATTGTTAAGCTGTAGTTAGAATTGATACTAAAAATTCACTTTCAATCTTTTCTGTATCTATTTTTCAAAGTTGAAAGTATATACCAACTTTATATTGTTTTAATTCTCTTATAATATTAAGTGTATCAACTATATTTCTTGAAAATCTACTTATTGATTTTGTAACTATGTAGTTGATTTTGCCATCTTTACAGTCTTGTATCATTTGGTTGAATTGCCTTCTTGGAGCCATTAATTTTTCTGATTCAACATCAATATATACATTGTATAATTTATAAAGGGGATTAGTCAGAATAACATTTATAGCACCATTTACTTGAGTGGCTAAACTAGTAATCTGATTTCTATTTTTGGTACTTATTCGACAGTATATACCAACCTTTTTATCACATGCTAAGGATGGTATGCTTTGCATTAAATTAGATACTTTTATTACATTGTTATCATCCTTGTTTTCCATATGTAGTAACATTATATCAAGATTGGGCTAAAAAATGTAGCATTATTTTACGGGGGATTTTTCTGCCTAATCTGCTAATTACTGCCCTTTTCGGTTATTTTCCATAAACTTCAATTTTAAATTTTTAATAAATCTATTGACAAAATATTAAAAAAATGATATATTAGCACTCAATAGTTAAGAGTGCTAATAGATTTTGAAAGGAGGTAAGAGCTTTGGACGATGTAAATAAAGAAAATGAAACAGTTGAGAATACTGAAAATATTGAGAATGCTGATAAAACAGCAAATGAAATGAAAGATAAAAAAGAGAATATGGAAGACCAAAAAAAAGAAAATAACGACACTAACTCAAATAAAATAGATGAAGGGGATGATAAAAGAGAAATAGAAAATGATGAAAAAGAAAAGAGTTCTAATGAGAAAAAAGAGACAAGCCAAGATGAAAAAATAAAAGAAGCAAATGAAAAATATACGAGACTATTAGCAGAATTTGATAATTTTAGAAAGAGAAATGAAAAAGAAAAAACTTTAATGATTGACTTAGGTGCGATAAGTGTAATAGATAAATTCTTGCCACTCGTTGATAATTTTGAAAGAGCTATGGATAATATTTCAGATGAGATAAAAAATAATGCATTTGTAGTAGGAATTGAAAATATTTATAAACAGATGGATAAAATTTTATCAGATTTGGGAGTAAAGCCAATAGAAACCGTAGGAAAAAAATTTGATGAAAAATATCACAATGCAGTTTTGATGGATGAAGAGAGTGATGTAGAAGAAGGAATCATTACACAAGAAATGCAAAAAGGTTATATGTATAAAGAAGAAGTTATAAGACATTCAATGGTAAAAGTAAAAAAATAATTATAAATAAAAAAAGTTTTAGGAGGAAAAGAAAATGAGTAAAATAATAGGTATAGATTTAGGAACGACAAATAGTTGTGTAGCAGTTATGGAGGGTGGAAAGGCAACTGTCATAGCAAATAAAGAAGGAATGAGAACAACTCCATCTGTTGTAGGTTTCGCAAAAAGTGGTGATAGACTTGTAGGAGATAGTGCGAAAAGACAAGCAGTAACTAATCCTGATAAAACCATTTCATCTATAAAAAGACATATGGGTTCTGATTATAAAGTTGATATTGATGGGAAGCAATATACACCACAAGAAATATCTGCGATGATTTTACAAAAATTAAAAGCAGATGCAGAAAGTTATTTGGGTGAAAAAGTCACAGAAGCAGTAATTACTGTGCCAGCATATTTTAATGATGCACAGAGACAGGCAACAAAAGATGCAGGGAAAATTGCAGGGCTTGATGTAAAAAGAATTATAAATGAGCCAACTGCTGCTGCTCTTGCATATGGACTTGATGAAGGGAAAGAACAAAAGATAATGGTATATGATTTGGGTGGTGGAACATTTGATGTATCTATCATAGAAATTGGTGATGGTGTTATCGAAGTTAAATCAACAAATGGAGATACTCATCTTGGTGGCGATGACTATGACCAAAAAATAATTGATTATCTTGTTATGGAGTTTAAAAATAAAGAGGGAATTGATTTATCAAACGACAAAATGGCTATGCAGAGATTAAAAGAAGCTGCAGAAAAAGCAAAAAAGGATTTATCAAATCAAACTACAACTGATATAAATTTGCCGTTTATAACTGCTAATGCAGAAGGTCCAAAGCATATGGATATTAAACTCACAAAAGCAAAATTTGAAGAGTTAACAAATGATTTAACTGAGAGAACTGCTATACCAGTTCAAAATGCCTTAAAAGATGCAGGGCTTACTGCAAATGATATAGATAAAGTTTTATTGGTAGGTGGCTCTACAAGAATACCTGCAGTTCAAGAAAAGGTTAAATCACTTATGAATAAAGAGGCATCAAAAACACTTAACCCTGATGAATGTGTTGCACTCGGTGCTGCAATTCAAGGTGGAAAACTTGCAGGTGATGCAGGAGCAGGAGATATTTTATTACTTGATGTCACACCTCTTACACTTTCTATAGAGACTATGGGTGGTGTTGCAACTCATTTGATAGAGAGAAATACAACTATCCCTACAAAAAAATCACAAGTATTCTCTACTGCAGCAGATAATCAAACAGCAGTTGATATACATATAGTGCAAGGAGAGAGAGAGTTTGCAAAAGATAATAAAACATTAGGGCAATTTAGACTTGATGGTATTATGCCAGCACCAAGGGGGGTTCCACAAATAGAAGTTACTTTTGATATAGATGCAAATGGTATAGTAAATGTATCTGCAAAAGACAAAGGAACAGGAAAAGAGCAACATATCACAATAACCAGTGGAAGCAATATGAGTAAAGAAGATATAGATAAAGCAGTAAAAGAAGCAGCACAATTTGAAGCACAAGATAAAGAAAGAAAAGAAGCAATTGATATAAGAAATAATGCAGACTCTATAGTATTCCAAACTAAAAAAACATTGGAAGAGCAAGGTGCTAATATAGATGCTGCTATAAAAACAAAAATAGAAGATGCGATAAAAGAGTTAGAAACAGAATTAAATGCTGCACCAATTGAGACTATCACAAAAGAGCAAGCAAATAAGATTAAGGAAAAACAAGAAAATTTGATGAAGGCAGCAGAAGAATTGTATAAAAAAGCATATGAAGCAGAAATGGCAAAACAGCAGGCAGGACAAACAACTGATACACAAAATAATCAAGGAGCAGAAAATCAAAATCCACAAACAAATACAGATGATAATGTAGTGGATGGAGATTTTAAAGAAGTTTAATTTGTAAAATTAATTAGTTGTTGTAAATAAAATTAGACCAAATTAGTTATTAATAAAATAACAATTTGGTCTATTTTTATAAAAAATTTTTTAATTTTTCTAAAATTCATTTGCTTTTATTGTTGCTCTTACTTTTTCAGGGAGTCCAAATAGATTTATAAATCCAGATGCATCATTATGGTTATAAAGATCACCTGTTGTAAATGAAGCTAATTTAGAATTGTAGAGAGAATATTTTGATGTAGTTCCTGCTTTGATAATATTACCTTTATATAGTTTTAATTTAACAATTCCTTCCATATATTTTTGAGTTGATTTTACAAAATCTGTTAAAGCAACTCGTAATGGAGAAAACCATTTACCTTCATATATTACTTGAGAAAGTTTTATAGCAACATGTTCTTTAAATTCTAAAGTTTGTCTATCTAAAATTAATTCTTCAAGCTGTTTTTGTGCTTCATACAAAATTGTGCCACCTGGAGTTTCATATACTCCTCTACTTTTCATTCCAACAACTCTGTTTTCTACTATATCAACAATTCCTATTCCATTTTCACCGCCGATTTTATTTAATGCTCTCAATATATCAGAGAATTTCATAGCTTTTTTATTTAATTTTATTGGAATTCCATTTTTATATTCTAATGTTATTAATTTTTCTTTATTTGGTGCATTTTGTGGAGTTTTACTCAAAACTAATAAATTTTTGTAATTAGGTTCTTTTGATACATCTTCAAGCTCAAGACCTTCGTGTGATATATGCCAAATGTTTCTGTCTCTACTATAAGAAGTTTTGTTAGAAAAACTTAATTTGATATTATGCTTTTTGCAATATTCAATTTCATCTTCTCTTGATTTCATAGTCCATATATCAATCATTCTCCAAGGAGCTATAATTTTAATTTTTTCATCTAATGCTCTTATACCAAGTTCAAATCTTATTTGGTCGTTGCCTTTTCCAGTTGCACCATGACATATTGCTACAGCTTTTTCTTTTTTTGCAATTTTGACTAAATGTTTTGCAATGAGAGGCCTTGCGAGAGATGTGCCAAGCAAATATTTATGTTCATATACTGCACCTGCTTGAAGAGATGGGAGAATATATTCATTACACATTTCATCAACTACATCTACTACATATAATTTTTTTGCACCACTGTCTTTCGCTTTTTTTTCAAGTCCTTTTAATTCTTCTTCTTGACCACAGTTAATACATACACAGATGACATCATAGTTAAAATTTTCTATTAACCAAGGAATTAGGGTTGTGGTATCAAGACCACCAGAATAAGCTAAAACTACTTTTTGCTTTTTTGTTGATTTTTTCATATCATTCTCCTTTAAAATTTATTGTTGAAAAAGGGCTCCCAAAGGTTCCCCCTACGATTAAGATTATAATTTTGCATTAGGGCTCGCAAGCTTCGCCCCTACGGTTTGGGCTCGCCCCTACAATTTCTGGTTCGCTCCTACAATGTTGAATATCCTGGGGCTCCTTTAATTTTTCTATTGTTTATAGAAGTTTGTAAAGAAATAAAATCATATATGTCATTTTCAATAATTCCATTACAAATAGTATTATAATCGTTAAGTGGCAATTCATCTAGAGATAGATTTTTTTCTTCACATTTTAAAATAATCTTTCCTACCATTTCGTGAGCATCTCTAAATGGGATACCTTTTTTTACTATATAATCAGCTACATCTGTTGCATTGATAAATCCATTTTTGCAAGATTTTTTTAAAACTTCAGTGTTCCAAGTTATATTATTTAATAATTTATCCATTATATAAATACAATTTTTCACTGTCTTCATAGCATCAAAACTCATTTCTTTATCTTCTTGCAAATCTTTATTATATGCAAGTGGCAAAGATTTTAAAGTAGTAAGTAATTGAATTAAAGTTCCATAAACTCTTCCAACTTTTCCTCTAATTAATTCTGCTATATCTGGATTTTTCTTTTGCGGCATGATGCTTGAGCCTGTAGAATATTCATCATTTATATTTATATAATTATAATCATCACTATTCCAAATTATTATCTCTTCTGAAAGTCTTGATAAATGCATCATTATAATTGATAAATCAAAAATATATTCTATCAAATAATCTCTATCTGATACAGAATCCATACTGTTATTTGTAGGTTTTTTAAACCCTAATTCTTTTGCAGTGAAATCTCTATCAATTGGATAAATTGTTCCAGCAAGTGCACCTGCACCGAGGGGACATTCATCAAGCCTATTTAGTGTGTCAGATAATCTTGATTCATCCCTTTTAAACATTTCATAGTATGCAGATAAGTGATGAGAAAGAGTGATAGGTTGTGCTTTTCGTAGATGAGTAAAACCTGGCATATATGTTTTTTTGTGTTTTTTAATTAAATTATTAATAGTTTCTAAAAGTTGTTTTAATTTTAAATTTGTATCAATTAAATCTGATTTAGTAAAAAGCTTCATATCAAGAGCCACTTGGTCGTTTCTGCTTCTTCCTGTATGTAATTTTTTTCCTGCATCTCCAATTCTATCTATCAAAATATTTTCTATAAATGAATGTATGTCTTCGTATTCATTTGAAATAATTAAATTTTCATTTTCTATATCTTTTAGTATTTGATTAAGCTCATTAATAATTAAATCGGCATCATTTGTATCAATAATATTTTGTTTTTTTAACATTTTTGCATGAGCAATTGAACCTTTAATATCTTCTTTATATAATTTTTTATCAAAAAAAATTGACTGATTAAAAATATTTGCATCATCAGATAATTTTTTTTTAAATCTACCACCCCATAGTTTCATAAGTAAACTCCTTAAAATGAATTTGTAAAATTAATTGTAATTTTTAATAATAAAAATTTCAAAAATTTTATTAGCACAAAAGGTTTGCCCCTGATGTTAGCATTATAGCCTTACATTGGGACTCCCTAAGGTTTGTCACTACGAGCTAATATAACTATATTGTATTAGGGCTCGCGAAGCTTCGCCCCTACGAATACTTGCTTCGCCCCTACGATAAAAATAGTTGTTTTTTAGAAGTTTCATTGTTTAATAAAAAATGTGCATAAGAGGAGTCGAACCCCCAACCTCTTGGTCCGTAGCCAAGCACTCTATCCAGTTGAGCTATATGCACATAGATTTGATTATACAATAATTGTTTTTACAAGTCAATAAAACGGAAGATTTGAGAGACTTTGGTAACTTCTTATTAAAAAATTTAAGATAACTTCTAATAATGGATGATTTTAAAAATTTTATTTTTAAAAGAACTGAATAATGAAAGTTCTATAGGAATAATTAGATAAATTGTTGTGATTTTAGAGATTTCCATAAAACATTGGAGAGAAAATTTGTTGATTAAAAGATATATTTGATTTAAAATAAAAAATGCAAATAAACATTTAATATTTTTAGTATAGTTTTAACATTATTAGAGATAGCTATAATACAAAACATAATACACTCTTGCAAGGAATGAAATTTATAAAAATAGTCTAAAAAACGGCAAAATTTTTAAAATGCTTGATTATTTATTGAATTGGAAGAAAAATAAAAAAACAGAGTGTCTAATAATTAAAGGTGCAAGGCAAGTTGGAAAAACTTATATTATAAGAGAATTTGGGAAAAGCTATAAGAATTTTATAGTTTAGATTTATAATCTAAGTGCAACAAAAAACATAAAAAGAATGAAGGTGAGATACCACAATACTATGTGGAAGATAACCACACGTCGATAGTAAGTAAAGAAGTATTTGAAATGGTTCAGCAGGAAATAAAAAAAGAACTAAAGGTGGTAGAAGATATAGTGGAGTAGGTATATTTGGTAGTAAGATAAAGTGTATGGAATGTGGCAGTTGGTATGGAGCTAAAGTATGGCACTCAACTGACAAGTATAAAAAGACAATTTATAGATGTAATCGCAAATATGGAGATAAAAAAGTATGCGAGACACCTCATTTAACCGAAGAAGAAATTAAGGAAATAGCAGTTATTGCAATTAATAAGGTTCTTAGGAATAAAAAAGAGATTATTGAAACCATAGAAAATGTCATATCAAAAATAGGGGATGTATCAAATCTAAATAAAAAGAAAATTAAATATGAGCAGGAACTAAAAGTTATAACTGAACTTACTGAAGAGCATATAAACAAAAACAAAACTACACTTCAAAATCAAAAAGAATATAATGATAAATATGATGAACTTGTCCGACAATATGATGAAACAAAAAGCAAATATGATTTGTTAGTTGAAGAGATAAGCATTGAAATGGCAAGAAGAAAATTGCTTGAAAAGTATGTGTCTGATTTAAAAAAGCAAAAAACACTAATCAAAGAATTTGATGAGATGTTATTTGCTGGGTTCATTGACTACATAGAAGTGTCCAAAGATAAGAAAGTTGTAATTTTTAAAGATGGGAAGAAAATAGAAATCTAAAAAACACTTTATAAATTTTTAATAAAGTGTTTTTTAGTTCGTGAAATATGATATAATTAAAAATAAAAAATATGGAGCAAAAATATGTTAAATGAAAATGAGTACAAGTATTGTGATATAAGTGTGTTTAAGTTAGTAAAGAATATTGAAGGCTCAAATTATTTAATGCCTTCTATACAAAGGGAATTTGTGTGGAGCAAAGAAAAAATTGAAAAACTATTTGATTCATTGATGAAAAGATATCCGATTACAACTTTTCTTTTTTGGCCCATAAAAAATGAAAATAAATCAAAGTTTGATTTCTATGATTTTCTTAAGGAATATTACAATACTGATAATCCAACTAAGAATTGTGGTAAGAATCACGGCATTCCAAATCAAGAGACAGAGTTGTATGGTGTTTTAGATGGTCAACAAAGGTTAACATCTTTTAATATTGGAATAAGAGGATGTTATATTGACTATGATAAAGAAAAAGTTAAAATAGTCCAAAAGTTATGTATAAATATTTTATATGAGCCAAACCTTAATGACAATGAAGATAATTATGATATTGCTTTTGTGGATAATAATAACATTAAGAAACAGTTTATAGATATTAGAAAAAACGAAAATAAAGAAAAATATGAAGTTCATTGCTTTTATGTTCCATTTGAAGAATTTTATGGATGGAGTGATGAAACTAAACAAAAAAGAAAAAGAGAAATAATTAAAGCAATAAATGGGAATGATGATTTGATTGATACCGCTGATAGTTTAATAGATTTAACTTGGGCGACATTAAATAGGGAAAACTTATCATATTATTGTTTGAGCCAAGATATGAATTATGACAATGTACTTGAAACATTTGTCAGAATAAATAGTGGTGGAGAAAAACTCGAGTATGCGGATTTACTTTTGTCAACAATTGTAGCAAAGCTAAATCAGTCTTCTACATGGGAAAATCCCCGTGAAGAAATAACAAGCTTAATTGATGATTTATATCAGAAAAAGTTTATTGTTTCTAAAGATTTTGTGTTAAAAACATGCTTGTTTTTACTTAATGTACCAATAGCATTTAAGGTAGCTAATTTTGGAGATAAAGTTATTGAGTTAATGTCTATTGAGTGGAATAATATTTCAAAGGCAATATTAAACACATTTGAATGTCTGAAAAGTATGGGATTTACTAATGAGCGTATAAGTTCATATAATGCAATAATACCTATAATCTACTATTGTTATAAACAAGGAAATTTAAAAAATAGTATTGAAGAAATATATAAATATTTAAATATTTCATTCATCAGAGGTGTTTTTGGTGGAAGTGCAGATAATACATTGCTAAAATTTAGAGAAATTATAAATGGGTGGGATTTTAATAATAAATTTGACTATAAGTCAATTCAAGATAATTATACATCACATGACTTGTATATTTATAAAATACAAAAAGAAGATATAGATAGGATGCTATTGGATTTTCGTTATACATCTTCATATGAGAAGGCATATTGGTTATTATGTTTGTTATATCCTAATAAAAATGTTGAAAATTATAATTTTGATATAGATCATATGCATCCAAGAGCTGCAATGAAAACACGAAAATCTAAAATACCAAGTAAAAATTTTGATGTAGAGTTTTGGTTTGATAATAGGGATAAAATAGGAAATTTACAACTACTGTCTTCCCCTGTAAATAGAGGTGAAAAGAATGATATGTCATTGTTTGATTTTTTAGATAAGTATTCAGATTATAAGAGTAATAATTTTTTAGAAAAATGCAATGATAAGTATTTAAGTATATCAAACTTCAAGACATTCTTTATAGAGAGGGAAAATAGAATCAAAGAAGAATTGTATAAAAAATTGTTATAATTTCTATCGTGTAAATCTGCACCCCCTTATCGTGTTATCGTGTAGCATTGTATCAAAGTTGTCGTTTTTATAGATTTATACTTATACTATACCCCATAAAATGAACAATCCAATCGTGTAAAAACCCAAAAAATGGACATTGCATTTTGTAGAAACCCTAATATTGGACTTAGTAGGTGCAAGAAACCCAAGTAATGGACTTTCATATTTTAGAAACCTATAAAATGGACAAGAAATTATGTAAATGGTGTATAATAATTTTATGAGGTAAAAGAATATGGAAAAGGCATCAAAATTAACTAAAGAGCAGATTGACTATTTATTACATAATGAAAATGTGGCAGGTGTGACAGAAAAGAATATTTTCTTTACTGTAGAGTTTAAAGAGAAGTTCTATGCATTATATAAAGTATTTGGTAATAAAGAAAAACCTAAGTTACCAGATATATTAATATAATAAACAATATAAATATAACATTTACATAATTATAAAATTGCACAATTAAAAGTCCTTGACATGGGGTATAGTTTATTATAATATAAAAAAGTCTTAAAGTGAGGAACAATTATGACAATACAAGACCATTATGACAACTTTATGAGTATCGCATTAAAAGTTTTGAATATTTCACTTGATTATTAAGTAAGTTAATTGTGATATTTATGCATGTATATGAGCCAAAAGTTATACTCATAGGTGGTGGTATGTCAAATGCAGGTGTAATTATCACGAATATAGTTAAGAAACATCTAAAAGAAAAAGTATTTATGACAAAGTTATTTCCAAAAATTATGATAGCAATACTAAAAAATGATGCAGGGCTTAGTGGCACTGTAGTAAATTTATAACAAAAAGATGCAAGGATAGTGGTATTATGTTAGAAAAGAAATTAGACAATATAATAAAAAAAGTATATCAAAGTGTTATAGTTATTATGTTACTATTTTCAATTAATAGCATTGTATTTGCATCAAGCAATGATGAATTGGTAGACAAATTAAAATCTATGAAAATGGTTACTGAATATAAGACTACTGCAAGTGTTGATGAGTTAGAGACAATTACATTTGGTAGGTATCATCAAAAAAAAGATGAGTATGGCATATACAATAAAGAAGCGGTTGAGTGGATACTAGTATATAGAGATGATAGGAATGCATTACTTATGAGCAAATATATATTGGACTGTAAGCCATTTAATAATGAACGCCCAAAACTTGATGGAGAATCAATGTTAATAACTGGTTCGGATGTATCCTATATGGCCTCAGATTGGAAACGTTCAACACTTAGAAAGTGGATGAATGACTATATGTACAATGAAATGTTTGATGCAAATGAAAAGGAATTAATTAATATGGCATATCTTGATAATAAGTTTTTATATGATATTGGCAATTATATATGGAAGGGAAATAATACAGAAGATAATTTATTTATATTAAATGAAGAAGAACTTTATCATTTTTTTGGTAAAAACAATAGAGAAGATGAGAAATCAAAACTCAAAGCAACAAGGGGTACAGACTATGCTGTAAAAATGAAAAAGTTAAATACATATAGTGGAAGTGAATGGCATAAAGGTAATGGTGATTATTGGATAAGGCCAAAAGAAAAAATTAGTGATGATGATTTAGCAGTAATAAAATCAAGTGGCATATATAATAGAAAGATTTCTATAGAAGCAACGCATTATGGTATAAGACCATGTGTATTTATAAAACTTAAACGAAGTAATGACATGGCAAGAATAGACCTCAAAGAAGAAATTAGAAAGGATGAAGAGGATAAGGACAAGGGAATATCACTCGACACATATGAGACGATAACATTAGGTCATTATACCAATAAGAAAGAAACTAAAGATATAGAGTGGTATGTAGTTAAAAAAGAAAATGGTAGGGCATTAGTTCTTTCAAAAACAGTTTTAGGCAAGGCAAAGTTTTATAATAAAAAGATTAAAGAAATTGCTGATTGGGAAAACAGTGATATAAGAACATATCTAAATGGGGAGTTTTATAATACTACATTTAGTGATGAAGAAAAGAAAAAAATTAAATATTCAAATATAAAGAGTAGCAATCACCCAAAAGAAAGTGTAAAGAAAGATAAGTATACCTTAGACAAAATATTTTTGCTAAGTTATGAAGAGGTGGCAGAATATATAGGAGTTGATAATAAGAATTTACTAATGGGATATGATTATAGAGGATATAATGCAAATTGGGATTTGAGAACTCCTGGTGATTCAGAGAATGAAGTGTGCATGGTGGCTAGAGGTGTCATTAACTTAAAGGGTGCGGCAGCAAATATGGAAAGGAATCTACGACCTGCTATGTGGGTTGAGTTAGAATAAAAAAATATTGTAGGGCTTTAATAACTTGCCCATACAAGAAAGGTTATAAAATACTATGAAGAAAGTAATTTACATTGTATTATCATTAAGTCTTATATTGTTGCAGTTTTCATGTGGAAACAACAATCAAACAAAAACTTTAGAAGTAACATCAGAAGTTTTAAATACTGAAAGCGAAGAAAAAGTGCCAAAAGAGGAGAAAGCAACTATACAACTAACTTTTGATGGCATAAAAACTGTAGCAGACTATGGAGAAGAAGAACTCGCTGAAAAATATGAGAGTATAAAGTTTGGTAAGTATGAGCAAGATAATAGTTTAGACAATGGTAAAGAAGATATAGAGTGGATAGTTTTAGAAAAGAATGAAAACAAATTTTTACTTATAAGTAAATATATTTTAGATAAAATACAGTATGATGAAAGAATTGGGTTTAATGATTGGAATAATTCTACATTACGCAATTGGCTCAATTCTAATTTTTATGAAGAAACTTTTGATGAGGAAGAGAAATCTATCATAGTAAGAAACAATTATCCTAATTATGCAATTGTCTATGGTGTTTCTAAGTTGACTAAAAAGAATGCCTATGAGGGATATTCATCAGATGACTTAGTTTCTATACTTGGATTCCATGAGGCAACTAAATATTTTGGAAATATTTCAGATACTTATGGAAAAGAATATGATAATAAAAAAGTTGCAGCGAAACCTACACCTTATGCAAGAAGAGAGGTAGGCCAACACAAGATAACCATAGATATAGATAAGAGTAATAGATGGAATAAAGGATGCGCACCATATTGGCTAAGGTCACTTTTTGCAGTGGCAAATGGAAATGAAACTAATTGTGCTGCAAAGATTGCAAATGACGGAACACTTACATATCATAGTTTTAATGAGGAATATACTGGTGTAAGACCGATAATACTTATAGATATTTCTAAAGTAAGTGAAGAGAAGTCAAAGAAAATGTTAAGTTATGATCAGGACTATGCATTTGTAAAACTTGGAGAAGAACAAATCAATAAGACATCTAAAACAATAGATTCATGGGAGATGGAGTTTTATAATAAAAGTATAGATGATTTTAAACATTCATATTATGATGAAGTAAAAGACTATGGCAATAACACAAGTAAGAAACCAGTATATGTAAGAGAGGTAGATGGAAGCACAATATTTACATATGGATTAAAAGATGTAAATAATGATGGATTAAATGAGTTATTAATTTTCAATAAGAATAATTTATTGAGAGTATATAGATTAGATAATCCTTATGATGACTATGAAAAGTATCGCGACAAGTTTTCTGCCGAAGAAGTATATAGTAGAGCTTTGTGGCAGGATAAAGAAGATGATAGAACTAGTTTCTTATATAATGATAATTTTATAAATGATTTTAATATATCGGTTATGAGAACAGATTTTTCAAATGATTCATATTACAATCAACATCTATCAGAATCAGAAAAGAAAGAATGGTTTGACTCAATGAACTATGTATCATATTATTACTATACATATTACATTACAAAGAACACACATAGCTATTCAAGAGACTATGGTTATGAGACATCAGAATCATATGAATATAAGACTAATAGCGAAGATGGTCTTGGTGAATATGTGGTGTGGGATAATGTAAATGATAATTATACAGAAAAAAGAATTAGTAAAGGTGAGGCGGATGCAATATTTGCAAAGCACGGTTCACCGATAACATTAAATGATGGCTTTTTTGTTATAAATTAACAATTGTTTCTTTAAAAAGTATATTATGTATAGAGAAGAGTTTTTATAACATAGAAAACATAAAAGGAATAATGTCACTCTAAAATGCAATCGTAGATGCTTGTGATACTCGATAACATAATTGAACATTTAGAAGGTGTAAGAGCGGATAACATATGTTTGAAATCACAAGATGCATTAAAAGTTGTTAATAAATTATATCCTATTTGTACTGATTTTGAGAGAGCGTTTATTTCATTAATATTTGTGCTTGCAACTGGAGTTGGCAAAACAAGGCTTATGGGCCATTTATAACCTATTTATCGATTAACTATAATATTAACAACTTTTTCGTTGTAGCACCAAATACTACAATATATGAAAAATTGAAAGTAGACTTGGGGATTATAAATAGTGATAAATATGTGTTTAGAGGGTTATCCGATATTATTAAACCTAAAATAATAACTAGAGATGATTATAAAAGCAAACAGATTTTTTTGTATAGAACCAAATATAAACATTTATATTTATAATATAAGTAAATTTGATAAAGAAAATGCTAATATTAGGAAGTTGCATAAAAATATAGGTGATTCCTTTTTTCGTAATTTAAGTAAAGAAGAAATAAAAGCCATAGCTGTGGAAGCAATAAACAAAGTGGTAAAACACAAAAAAGCAATAATTGAAAATGTGGAGCAGGTAGTAGAAAAGTTGTGTGATGTAAGCAAGCTAAACAAAGAGAAAGAAAAAACAATGGCAGACTTAAACCTGTATGCAGAAATGCAATAAAACTTAATCGAGAAAAACACAAAGGTAGCACAAAATCAAAAAAAGTATAATGATGAATATGAGTCAATAACAAGTAAGTATGAAACAGCGAAGCAAAAATACGATGAAGTGTGTGAGAAAATATCAAATCAAATAGCACGAAAAGAAAAAATGGAATTTTACATTAATTCATTAAAGAAAGTAAAAGGAGCAATAAAGGAATTTGATGAAGCAGTGTTCGCTGGACTGATTGATTACATAGTAGTTGGCAAAAATAATAAAACTGTATATTTCAAAGGTGGCAATTCAATAGAAGTTTAAAGAGAGATAAAAATTAAAAAATAAATCTCTCTTTTTTTGTGTCTTTAAAATGGCATTTATGGTATAATGTAATGACAAGTAATCGTGCGACAGTAGATAAAAATGCAACCCCCTGCGAGTAATCGTGCACACTGTATCAAAGTTGACAAATTGATAGATATTTATACTATGAGATTGATACAATGGGATAAAAGAGAATGCTTGAAAAAGTCGGCATAAATAAAGGTTTTTTGAGATTTTAGATAAAAATGTAGTATTAAAAATTTAAGTTTTTTGATAAAATATAAAAAGTAATAGATTATAAGATTTTTGGTAAAACTAATTATGGAACAACTATGGAACTTGTAAAATTTAGTGATTATGGCAAATTTGGTGCTAAGGTTAACTAGGTGTTTGGAGGTTCGAGAAAAGAAAGTTACTATGATATGCTAAATTTTCTTACAGAAGCAGAACAAAATAGTCAAAATGCTTTTATAAATAGTATAATTAATACTGAATTGAAAGAAACAAACAGTCTTGAAGGAAATATCCTATTGTTTATTCAACTACTATTGATACAAAACTTGGCAATAGATTTAAGAGTATTATTTTAAATGAATTTGAAGCTTGAAATAGAGGTATTGATAGCTGGAATGAATTTGCAAAAGAATACTATGACGAAAATGTTAAATATATTTATCGTGATGAAGAATTTTCTAAAAATAATATAGACTCTTTGCTAAAACCTTTAATTAATAATGAGAAGAGAGTTAGAATTAATAATATATTAATAAGTGAAAATTGGGCAGCTATACATTTTTGGAATGTAGTGTCAAATGCTGATGGAACTAAAGATGCATTTAATCATATTCAATTTATACATTTTGTAGAAAAAGATGATGAAGTAAAAATTGATTTATGTTTTGCAAAATAATAAATTAAATGAAAGGAACATAGCATATGAATAAATTTATTGCATACTATGGACTTGATTGTGAAAAATGTGAAGCAAGAATTGCCACAATAAACAATGATGATATTTTAAGAGAAAAGGTAGCAAAAGTTTGGAGTGATTTAAATAAAGTAACAATCACTAAAGAAATGATAAATTGTACTGGTTGTAGAATTGAGGGTGCAAAGACTCCATTTTGTGATGGTCTATGTGAGATTAGAAAATGTGCAAAAGAAAAGAATGTTGAAACTTGTGGTAGTTGTAATGTATTTATGCAGTGCGATAAAGTTAAAATGATTATTGGGCATAATGAAGAAGCATTAAATAATTTAAAAAAGGAAAGAAACTAAATGGTAATAAAAATAAAATCAATAATATTTGCTTTACTCGCTGCTATATTTTATGCAATAAATATTCCAATATCAAAAGTTTTATTAAATAGTATAGGTTCTACAATGCTGGCTTTAATATTTAAAATTTAGAAGGTATAGTTTTTATGGCATCAAGTAAAGAGTATTTAAATTTCATATTAGAACAATTATCTGAATTAAATGGAATTAATTATAAACCTATGATGGGCGAGTTTATTATTTATTATCAAGATAAAATAATTGGTGGAATTTATGATGATAGGTTTTTAGTGAAGCCTACAAAGTCGGCGATAAAAATGATGCCAAAAGCTAAAAAGGAACTTCCCTATGCAAATGCTAAAAAAATGATTTTAGTAGACAACATTGAGAACAAGATTTTTTTGAAAGAATTATTTGAAACAATGGTTGATGAATTGCCAGAAAGAGTACCAAATAAGAAAAAGAAAAAAATATCAATTTATAATTAAGAGCATCTTAAACTATAAACAAGGTGCTTTTTTTAGTTTGTGAAATATGATAAAATAGTAAGATATAGTTTAAACTATATAGGTGATTTGGGGATAAAAGAATTAGCAAAGTATTGGAGGATTATTATGGAATACAAAAAATTTAATAACACTATTGTAGTAAGGCTTGATGTGGGCGATGAGATTATGTCATCACTAACGGAGATTGTAGAGAGAGAAAATGTAAAACTTGCACAAATAAATGGGCTTGGTGGCACAAATGATTTTACGATTGCAGTGAGAAATCCTGAGACAAAACAGTATGACCCCACTGATTATAAAGGGAGATATGAGATAGCAAATATTCATGGGAATGTGACTACTATGGATGGCAAGCCATATCTCCATATTCATATAGGTTGTGGAAATGAAAAAGGTGAATATAGGGGTGGGCACCTTGTGAGATGTATTATAGGAGCTACAGCAGAAATTTTTATAACGATTTATGATGGGGTCATAGAAAGAAAAATAGATGATAAGACAGGATTGCATATATTTAAATTTTAAAAAAATGAGAGGGAGGGCATAGAAGCTTCGCCCTTACAAAAGGGCTCCCGATGGTTCGCCCCTACGGATAACACTGTTGTCTTGCTATGGGCTCCCAATGGTTCGCCCCTACGATTTATAAAGGTAAATATGGTTAAAATTTTATTTGTGTGTCATGGGAATATTTGCAGAAGTGTTTCGGCAGAATATATAATGAAACAGATGATCGAAGATGAAAATCTTTATAATAATTTTTATATTGATTCGGCTGCAACTACAAATGAAGAGATAGGAAATAGCATTTATCCAAAAATGAAAGAAGTATTATTATCACATAATATAACTATAGGTAGTCATAGAGCAAGAAAAATTAAAATATCAGACTACAATGATTTTGATTTTATCATTGGGATGGATGATGAAAATATAAAAGATTTATATAATTTTTTTGAAAAAAAACAAAAAATATATAGATTAATGGATTTTATAAAAGGGAAAGAAGGACAAGAGATATCTGACCCCTGGTGGACTAGAGATTTTAATAGAGCATATGATGAAATATATAATGGAGTCAAAAGTTTGATAAATTATATAAAAAATAATAAAATGTAGTAGATATATAGGTATTATAAATTATGCTATATTAAAACAATCTCAAATAATATAAATTTTACAAACTGAATTTTAAAATTTTATAAATGCAGGTCAAATAGTCGATATTAGATAAATTGTTTTCTTTTTAGAAGTTTTCTAAAAAAAATATAGATTTAATTTGTAGAATTTATGAAGTGAAATTTTTTTATTTTTTTAAAATTAATTATTGCAATAAAAGTTTTTTAATAATGTAGTTTTAAGAAATAAAATAGATATTTTTTTATGAATAAAGAGTGTATATAACAAGTAATAGAAAAGCTATAAGAGTAGAATTTATAGTTTTGTATAAATATAAAAAATAGTTTATAATAGTGATTTGAAATGTTAAAATTTATATTTGAGTAAAAAAATTAAAAAATTGAAAGGAACTAAAATATTAAATGCTATAATTAGTTTAATATTTATGTGATAATCTATGAATAAAATTAAAAATGTTGATGAAATAACTGATATTATATTAAATAGTGAAAATGTAGTATTTTTTGGAGGAGCAGGTATTTCTACCGAAAGTGGTATTCCTGATTTTAGGTCAGTTGATGGGCTTTATAATATGCAATACAAATTCCCACCAGAAGTTATGCTTAGTGCAACTTTTTTTAAAAATGAACCAAAAGAGTTTTATCGTTTTTATAAAGATAAATGTTTAAAACCTATGTTAAATAGTGAACCGAATGCTACACATATTGCATTAGCAGAATTAGAAAAGAAAGGAATATTGAAAGCAGTAGTCACTCAAAATATAGATGATTTACATTATAGAGCAGGAAGTAAAATTATATATGATTTGCATGGAAGTTCATTTAGAAATTATTGTATAAAATGTAAAAAAGAGTATTCGATAGAATATGTTTTGAATAGTAAAGATGTGCCAATATGTGATTGTGGGGGTATAATAAGACCAGATATTGTTTTATATGAAGAGAGATTAAATGATGAAACTGTTGAAAAGAGTATAAATGCAATCAAATGTTCTGATGTTTTGATAGTAGCAGGAACTTCTCTTGTAGTGTATCCTGCAGCAGGTTTTATAAATTATTATCAAGGTAATAAACTTATATTAATCAATAAAACAGAAGTACCTAATGAAGATAGATTTAATTATGCATATTATGGAAAAGCAGGAGATGTATTTAAAAATATTTTAAATAGACTTAGTTCGTAGTCGTGAAGAGAAAATCGTAGAGGCGACATGAAAAATGTAGGGCGAAGTACCACGAGCCCGTTTGCAAGAAAGTAGTGTTAATTGTAGGGTCGAACCACTGCGAGCCCGTAGTAAGATAGTAGAGTTAGTTGTAGGGGCGAACCATTTGGAGCCCAAAGAAAGATAGTAGTGTTATCCGTAGGGGCGAACCATTGGGAGCCCGTAGCAAGATGGTTATGTTGAATATAATTGTAAATGTAGAGTAATGTAAGGAAGAAGTGCTATCAATACACATAAGAATTTATAAAGGTTATGAAAAATATGGATATCAAAAAAAATAATAAAAAAATATATTTATTTTATACAATTTGTTTTTTTATTTTATATTTTGGTGTGTTTTATCAATATATAATTAGTAAAACAAGTAATATTAATATTGCTTTTGATGGATTAACTCAGCATTTTGTTGCATTAAAGTATTATGGTGAATTTTTAAAAAGTATAACTAACAATTTAATTAAAAATCATAAACTAATTATTCCACAATTTGACATTTCATTTGGCGAAGGAAATGATATATTAAATACTTTATCATACTATGTGATGGGCGACCCATTTGCTTTGTTATCTATATTTTTTAATATGGATAATTATATTTTTTGTTATGATTTTTTAAATGTTCTAAGGTTATTTTTGGCAGGGTTATCTTTTGTCTATTTATGTAAATATTTAAAATGTAAATCAGATATTTTTATATTGATTGGAAGCACGATATATGTATTTAACTATTGGAGCATAGGTCAATGTGCTTTGGGGCATTCATATTTTTTAAATGTGTTTATATATTTACCACTTTTAGTAGTTTCTATAAATAAAATTTTAGATAATAAAACTCCATATCTATATATTTTAATTATTGCGATATCAAGTGCATCAAATTTATATTTTTTTTATATGTTAGCGATAAGCATTTTTGTATATGTAATGATTAAATTAATAATTAATGAAAATAAACAAAACAGAAAAATAAAATTTTTCCAAATTGCAATTTATACGATAATAGGTTTATTAATTAGTTCGATAATAATAATTCCAAATATATATTTTATATTAAGTGATACGAGAACTTCAGGTTTTAGTATTCCTTTTAATATATTTAATTCTTTAAAAAAGAACATAACAAATTTTTTGTCATTATTTTTTTATAACGAGTGGGATGGTAATGATATGCATTTTGCATTTCCGTTTACTATTCTCATAATTACTACATTATCTTTTATAAGTGAGAAAAAAAAATATTTAAAATATATTTTTGTATTTTTAATACTGATGATGTTCTTTTTACCATTTTGGAAATTTATAAATTGTTTATCTTATTGTTCGCAGAGATGGGAGTTTTTAATAATTTTTATAGTAAGTTTTTTTGTTGCAAAATTTGATTTAAAAATTGAAACAAATGAAAAATTTAGAAAAATTGTGATAATTTCAGCTTTAGGGGTTTTGTCTTTTTTGATTAATATATATTTTTATAAAAAAATAAATATCGCACTTTTTATAGATTTTTTTATTTTTATAATGTCTATATGTATAGTTTTTATAAAAAATATAAACATAAAAATTTCTAAATTAATATTATTAAGTCTTACTATTTTTTCTCTAATTTATCATTATAATGATGTGTGTATAAAAGAAAATTGGCTCGTTGGTTATGTAAAATATAGTGATAAAAATATATATGAAGAAAAAAGTGTATATAGGAAAATAAAAGAATTGAGTATCGAAAATAATGAAAAAGATTTTTTTAGAGTGTCTGGCCCAAATCTTGATTGGGATAGAAATTCTAATTTTTTATTAAATATTTCTTCTTCACAATATTATTGGACATTTACAAATCCATATATTAATAATTATAGAAGAAGAATAGGTTTTATAGATATGCAGCCTTGGACACAAACAGATTATAGTGGAATAAGTCTACAAAATGATTTGTCTTGTGTGAAATATTACACAGATAATAGTTTATATGAACAAATAGAACGAAAATTTCCTATTAAATTGCCTTATGGATATAATAAAGATAATGTAGTATTTAAAGATGGAGTTGCGGTATATAAAAATGACAAAACCCTACCAATAGTTTATTTTTATAAAAAGACTGTTTCGATAGATGAAGTTAAAAATTTAAATTTGGCGAGTTTACAGTATAATATGTTAATAAATGGAATTAGTGATGAAAAAAATGAAATAGCTGCCACAACTATAAAAAATTTAGATTATGAAATTAGAGTTCCTGCCGTATACAAAGATGTTATAGATATGAAAATGGGTGATGACAAAAAAATAATTATAACTGCAAAAGAAAAAGGATATATAGAAATTGAATTTGAGGGGGATAAAAATTCTGAGTTTTATTTGGAATTAAAAGGATTTAAGTGTTATAAATATAATTTAGATAAAATGATAGAAGTTAATGATAACAATAATACATTTACCTTTTTTGATAATTATAATACAAAAAATCATTTTCAATATTTTTCTGATTATGATAGTCGTGGCAGAGTTTATAATTTTACTTTTAATATGGGATATATGGAAAATAGAGAAAAAATAGAAAAGGCATATTTTTATATAGACCAAGAAGGCATATATACGATAGATGATTTAATTTTGAGTAAATTTAATTTTGATAATTATGATGAATTAATAAATAATTTGAAAAGCATAGAACTTTTGGAATATGAGAGTAAAACAAATAAGTTTGATTTTAAAGTTAATTCAAAAGATAGTGGAATAATGGTAATGGCAATACCATATGGAAAAGGCTTCACCGTAAAAATAAATGGTGTAGAGAAAAAAATTAAAAATATAAATTATAAATATATGGGAGTAGATATTGATAAAGGTGAAAGTTTGGTAGAATTAATATATGAAAGACCTCATCAAAAATTAGGAAATATTTTGAGTGCTATAGGTATATTTTTATTGATATTATGTGGGATTAATTATAAGGGAATTTCAAAAAGGAGGCAATCGATCTAAGATTTCCTATGGAACCTTAACTATTTAAACTTTTTCAAAATGTTATTTTGAAAACTATACAATATTAGAGGTTGGCATAATATAGAGTTTTTGAAATAAGATAATAAAAAAGTGTCCCTTATTTCAAAAAGTGTTGTTTTTTGAAATAAGAGTGGTAAAATCAATTTAATTATGGAAAGGCAAGGGTTTTTGTAAATAATCTGAACGGGTATAAGTCTTTTAAGCCAAGCAATTTGCAAGATGTTGAAAAGACATTAAATTTAGATGTAGATATTTACAAATCAATACAAAAGATTAGAGAAAAATTAATTAAGATAAATTTGATATATAAATTTATTAAAAATATAGATTTATTTTTGTGTAAGTAATATTTAAATCTTTTTAATAGAGTTAGTTAGTATATTTTTTACTATATGAAATTTTGTGCTGAAAATTAAAAATTTGTGAAAATATAAATAGAGTTGATAATATCATTTTTTTGACAATGTTGACAATCCATATTGTTATTTATATAATTAAAAAGAAGTAACTATTTTTTTAGTGAGATGGGAAAGATGTTTATTCAAAATAAAGAAACATTATTTTTAACTGCTATTTTTATACTCCCAGGTTTTATTTCAACGGCAATTGTAAGAAAGGCAAATCCATTAGGGAAAAGTCAAATTGCTAGGTATCTATTGGAGTGTTTAGCTTTTAGTATAGTAAATATAGTTATATTTGCTTGGGCATATTATTTTATTTTTTTAATACACAATAAATGGTTGTTTTTAATAATTGTTGTATTAGTTTTATTAATAAGTAGTGTATTTATTGGTTTGTTAAGTGCCTATATAATACAAAATGGACTTGTTGATAAATGTATGAAGAAATTTAAAATTAAACCAATCAATTCAACTCCAAGCTCTTGGGATTATTTCTTTTCAAAGGGAAAAGTATGTTTTATAATTGTAACTATGAAAAATGGTGCAATGATAGCAGGCTACTATGGTGAAAAATCTTTTGCATCATCTTCAATGGATGAAAGAGATATTTATATAGAAAAAGGTTTTTATATAGACGAAAATGGAAAGTGGATTGAAGATGATGAATCAGAAGGGTTTTATGTTAATTCAAAAGATATTGAATATATTGAATTTCGGCATGTGGATGCCAAGGAGGATAAAAATGAGCAATAAAATGGTTAAAGTAAATGATGGCTGGCAACCGTTTTTACAGCATGGTTATCAACCAAAGGTTAATGGAGTTGAAAACAGCCCAAAGGTTAAAATTGTGATAACACCACCCAAAAGAGGAACTAATGCTATACAAGCTAAATTAAATAAAGCGAAATAATTTCAAAAAGCTTAAAATATTTTTTTAGAAGCTGACTTTGTAGAATTTAGTATAATTTGGAGGGGAATAGTGAGCAATAGCCAGGTACTTTATATGATTGTTGTTTTGTTTTTAGTCGCTGTATTAGTTTATTTAGTTCATAAGAGAAACAATAAAAAGAACGAGAGTTTTGAAGTTGCAATCAGAGAGAATGAAAACAATGCGAAAAGCATAGAGTTAGATAAAGAGTCTCGATTGATATTAGAGTCAATGGAGTATAAACCTTATGTCATAGAAAAAAATGATTTATTAATTCATTTAGATGATGAAAATAATATTTTATCAACTAATCTTGCTACACTTGATGCGATTATTCCAAACGGAGTTATTGTGGCACAGAATGTTAATGCGATAAATAGTGCAAAGGAATTGGCTAAAAATGTATTTAAATCAGATATAGATCCATCACTTTTAGATAAATCGAAAGAAGTAGCAAATGTGTTCAGAAGCACAGTTCACGAAAATGGTAAATTTGTACAGGATGCTAATTGGACAAATGTTTCTAATGATGTAAAAAAACTTTCAACAGTCAATATGGTAAATGCTGCCTTTGGAGTAGCCAATGTAGTTGTAGGTCAACATAATATGACAATAATTGCAAATGAACTGAAAAATGTTAAATTGGAGATTAAGGCTATCTATAATAAGATTGATGCAAAAGAACAGGGTGAATTTATAACTTTGATAAGTGAGATTGATAAAAAGTTTAATAACATCAATGAAATTATTGAAAATGATGAATTAAGATTAGAATGCATAAGTGACTTAAATTCTTTAATGATTAAGTGTAAAGACTTATTTAATACATCGGAAAAAGAAATAGAAATTTTAATAAAACAAAATAGTAAAGTAAATGAATATAATAAATATTTAGAAATTAGTAAACAACTTGAAGAAAAGAAAGGAAGAATGAAGACAGCTTTATTATTAATTAAAAATTTATGTGACTTAGATTATTCTTTACATATGGGAAATAAATCAAAAAAATTTTCTTACACTGATTACAATCAGTTTAAAGCAAATTACGAGAGTATATTTAATGAAAAGATAAAATGGAATAAAAAATATGTAAAAGAGTTTAATATTGAATTAAAGAAAGGACAAAGAAGCAGAAAAAAATTTGATATTTATAAAATTAATTTATTTGATAAAAACAGGAAAGTTCACTTAATGTCTGATGAAGAGGCGTCATTTATAGAGACACAAATTGAACCTGAGTCAGAAATCGAAAATAAAATTATACCATATGATGAAAAATTGCAACTAATATATAAGGATGGGAAACATTATTTATTAAAAAAAACTCTAAAAACTTGACTTTATCCTTTTTTATTTTAAAATTGAAATATAGATTATTTTGTGATATTATTATAAAAATTTAAAAAGGATATAATAATTATAGTATGGACTTTTATTTTTATTTAGCTGTTGCTTTATTTTTAGGTTTGCTTTTTGCAAAAGTTGTTAATTTTTTTAAATTACCAAATGTCACAGGATATTTACTTGCAGGTCTTGTAGCAGGACCTAATTTTTTTAATTTACTAAAAAGTGAGATTACATCACAGGTAGCCATACTTGCAACGGTTGCTCTTGGGTTTATTGCATTTTCAATAGGAAATGAATTCAAAATTTCTCATATAAAAAAAATTGGGAAAAGAGTAATATTTATAACCATATGTGAATCATTTGGAGCAATAATTTTTGTATCTCTTGGATTAATGCTTGCAGGATTTGATAAAGCAGCAAGTTTAACTCTAAGTGCAATGGCTGCATCGACTGCACCTGCTGCTACTTTATTGGTAGTAAAGCAATATAAAGCAAAAGGTCCAGTCACAGATAATTTACTTCCAGTTGTTGCTATGGATGATGCAGTAGGTTTAATTACATATTCAATATGTGTGGCATTTGCAAAAGTTTTGATAGATAGCAATGCAGAATTAACTATAGGAATAATTATTAATCCTTTAATAAAAATTTTCACATCACTTCTTGTAGGTATAGTGATAGGTTATGTGATAAGTATTTTACATCATGGGTTTAATGATAAAACGAGCAAGTTGGTTTTATCGATATCTGCAATAATGATAGGTTTATATTTATCAGAAAAATTTTCATTATCACAGCTGTTGGTTTGTATGGCAATAGGAGCAAGTTTTGTAAATTTTAGAAATGATGGAATCGAGACAATTAAAATTGTAGAAGAATTTACCCCACCGATATTTTTGTTATTTTTTGTAATATCAGGTGCAGAATTAAATATTTCGTTATTGCCAAAGGTTGGAATGTATGGAATAATTTATATTGTATTAAGAGTGATAGGGAAATATGTTGGGACTTATTGTGGTAGCAGCATAGTAAAAGCAGATAAAAATGTAAAAAAGTATTTGGGACTTGCATTAGTTCCACAAGCAGGAGTTGCGATAGGATTATCACAAATGGCATTGAAAGAATTGCCACAATTTGGAAAAGAGTTGCAAGCAATAATTTTATCAGCAACTCTCGTATATGAATTGACAGGACCAATAATCACAAAAATTGCATTAAAAAAAGCAAAAGAAATATCAAATGAAAAATAAATTAAAATTAGTAAAGGAGCAATATGGTTAGAGAAAATTTTAAATCAAGAGTTGGGTTTATCCTTGTAAGTGCAGGATGTGCTATAGGGATAGGAAATGTATGGAAATTTCCTTATGTAACAGGTGAAAATGGTGGTGGAGTTTTTGTTCTATTTTATTTATTATTTTTACTCATAATGGGGGTTCCAATTTTGACTATGGAATATGCAGTGGGTAGAGCAAGTAAAAAGAGCATAGTTGGTGCATATAGGATGCTTGAAGCAAAAAATACAAAATGGCATATTCATGGATATTTTTGTATATTAGGTTGCTTGATTCTTATGATGTATTATACAACTGTGTCAGGTTGGATGTTAAATTATTTTGTAAAATTTTTCACAAATGCATTTAATTCTATAGATGGTGTAGAGGGTGTGTTTGGAAGTATGCTTGCAAATCCTATAGAGATGACTACATTTATGGCAATTACTGTTATATTGGGGATAATTGTTTGTAGTTTTGGTTTGCAATCAGGACTTGAGAAAGTTGCAAAAGTTATGATGGGAATGCTACTTGTATTAATTGTAGTTCTTGCTTGTCATTCACTAACTTTGAGCAAGGCTATTGATGGGGTTAAGTTTTATTTATTGCCTGATTTTGAAACTGCAAATAAAGTAGGATTAGGGAAGATCATAACACAGGCAATGAATCAAAGTTTCTTTACACTTTCACTTGGTGTTGCAGCAATGGAAATTTTTGGTTCATATATGGACAAAAAAAATACATTGACAAGTGAAGCTGTTAGAGTTTGCTTACTTGATACTTTTGTTGCAATCATATCTGGGCTCATAATTTTCCCTGCCTGTTTTTCATTTGGGATAAATGCAGATGCTGGTCCATCATTAATATTTATAACTCTTCCAAAAGTATTTTTAAATATGCCATTTGGTAGAATATGGGGGACATTATTTTTTGCATTTATGACTTTTGCAAGTTTTTCTACAGTGATTGCAGTATTTGAAAATTTAATAGCATTTTTGATAGATGAATTTAATTTTAGTAGAAAAAAAGCAAGTCTAGTATGGCTCATCTTAATTTTAGTTTTAAGTATGCCATGTGTTTTGGGTTATAATATTTTATCAAATGTTAGGTTTATGGGGGGGACTAAAGATATACTTGATTTTGAAGATTTTATAGTAAGTAATTTACTACTTCCTATAGGCTCACTCATTTTCTTATTATTTTGTTCTTTCAAATTTGGATGGGGATTTGATAAATATATAGAAGAATGCAATACAGGTAATGGTATAAAATTGAAAAAAGGTTTTGCATTTTATTTTAAATTTATTTTACCTATATTAATACTTATAATTATAATACAGGGGTTGAAGTAGAAAGTATTAAAAATATAAATTTTGAAATTTAACTATATGGGATATTATTCAATGAAAGTTCATGCCTTAGGCAAAAATTTGGGACTTCAATATATTTTTTTGGGAAACCTATTTATGTTTCATAGGTTGAAGACAAAACAAATATAGAGTAATACATTTAAAAATCAAATATAATTAGTTTCTATAAAGGAGCGAAGAATTAGTTATGAAGTATAAAATTGAAGGTCAAAATTTTCCTGTGTTGATTTGCACTTTAGATAATGGGGAAGCAATGATAACACAAAGTGGAAGTATGGCTTGGATGAGTCCAAGTATTGATATGAAAACTGAAGGTGGTGGTGGCATAGGAGGTGCATTTAGTAGAATGTTATCAGGAGAGTCAATTTTTAGAAATGTTTATACATCCAATAAAAATGATTCTATGATAGCATTTAGTGTAAGTGCACCAGGACAAATCGTACCTGTTGAGATAACACAAAATAGACCACTCATAGTTCAAAAGAGATCTTTTTTAGCTTCAACTACTGGTGTCACTACAAAGGTATATTTTAATAAAAAAATAAGGACAGGCTTTTTTGGTGGTGAAGGTTTTATAATGCAAGAGATTTCGGGTAATGGAATTGTGTTTATTGAGATTTTTGGATCAGCAATAGAATATAATTTAAAAAATAATGAGAGCTTGCTGGTTGATACAGGTAGTCTTGCATTTATGGATTCTACTTGTACTATGGACATTCAAATTGTTAAAGGTATAAAAAATATACTATTTGGTGGAGAAGGACTATTTCTTACAAATATCAAAGGACCTGGGAAAGTGGCTTTACAGACTATGCAAATATCAGAATTAGCAAATTTAATAATACCATTCTTGCCAGAAAAAAGGAGTAATTCATAAATCAAATTTATAAAAATTTTGAAATAAGTTTTCAAAAAAAATTAAAAATTAAATATTAAATATTAAATATTAAATATTATAAGATCTAATTGATGGATTAAAATAAAATATATTAATATTATAAAAAATTTCTAAAAATAATATTATTTGTTAAAAAAATATGAGATTTATAGTCTCATATTTTTTTTGTTGATATTATCAAAATAAAGGGAATTAAAATTTATAAATAAAATAAATAATATAATACAAAATGCAGTGTAGACAAATTAAAAAAGGAGGAATGCGATATATTTCAATTTGCAACCACAATTTTAACTCTTGCATATTTTGACTTTAAACACTATAAAATTCCCTAATGCAATTATTAATTTTAACCTAATGGTTAATTATCTATCATATCCAATAATTAATAATTTTAAGAGTGTCTTTATAAGAAAGAGTATTGTTAGTTTGGTAGTATTTATATTGATACAAGTGTTGTTTTATTTACTTTCAAAATTTATTAAGTTTTATGCTGGAGATAGAAAATTGTTTGGACTAGTTTTTTATATGATGGGAATTAATGCAGGTCTTTGGATACTTTTTATATCACTAATATTATCATTATTTCCGTTGAGCTTTGGGGTAAAAAAAGTTCCAATGGCAGTATTTGTCTTATCAGGCTACATTGCATTTTGTTTATTTGCTAATTGGGGGAGTATTTAATGAAGGAAAAGATTTGTTTGTATGATGTAGATAATGTATATGGTAAAAAGTTTTGTAATACGGCTACAAAAATACTTGGTGATAATTTTATTTTTATGTATTTTAAAAATATAAAAGCACTAAAAGAATTTGCTACTGAAAATAAAATTACTGGGATAATATGTCCTACGTTTTCGATAGAAGAAATTAGGGAAATTGATGTTGATAGATTTTATGCATTGAGTGAGACAAATGTTGAAACATATGAAGAAGGTAAAACTAAATTTATTTATAAATATCAAAAATTAAATAATATTTTGAAAATCATAGATAGAGATAGAGAACTCGTAAATGGTAAAAATAAAATAATTAGTGGTAAATCAAAATTAGTGATTTTTTATACAGAGAAGAAAATATCAAAAAGTGATGAGATAATAAAAAAGATAGCAAAATCTATATCAAAGACAAAAACTGTTCTACTCATATATCTTGATGAATTTGAAAATTATAAATCATATAAAGGGATATCTAACATAATTTATTTGTATAAAGAAAATAACTTAAATATAGATGGTATAAGACATGAAATTGAGTTAGATAAAATGATAAATGTAGATATAATACACTCAGTGACTTATCCTGATGATTTTAATGTAATCACAAATATTGATTTAAGTAATATTGTAAATTATATAAGGAATTTAGATTATGATTATTTACTTATATCAACTGACGAATCTTATGTGAAAAATCAATATGTTTTGCAAGATGCAGACCTTATAATAACAATAAGAGATGAGAACATTAGTGGCAACATTTTTAAATCATATATAAAGTCACAAAATATAATTAACATAAATAAAATTACAGAGTTTGTAGTTGACAAGACAAAAAGAAACCAAGTCTCAACATTTGTAAAAGGATTGATAAATGGAAAATAGAGTAAAGAATAGAATAAAGGATTTAATATTAGATGATATAAATAATAATATGTATGTAGAAGATAGTGACATAATTAAGTGTATTGATAAAAACATTAATGATTATATAATAGAAAATCCAATTAGTCTAAGAGAAAAAATACAATTACAAAAGACAATATATAATAGTATTAAAAAACTAGATATTTTGACAGAGTTATTGGAAGATAAAACTATAAAAGAAATCATGATAAATTCATTTAATGAAATATTTATAGATAAAAATGGCAAATATAAAAAATGGGAAAAGACTTTTGAAAATATAGACCAACTAGAAAATATTATACAACAAATTGTAAGTAAGATTAATAGAATTGTAAATGTATCAAATCCTATAGTCGATGCAAGACTTGAGGATGGTTCAAGAGTACATATAGTTTTACCCCCAATAGCATTAAAAGGACCTTGTGTAACTATAAGAAAATTTCCTGAAAGGCTTAATATGAAAAAGTTAATAGAATATGAATCCCTTGATAAAAGCACAGCAGATTTCTTGGGAGTATTGGTGAAAAGTGGTTATAACATTTTTATATCAGGTGGAACGGGGAGTGGGAAAACTACTTTTTTAAATGCATTATCTGAGTTTATACCAGAAGATGATAGAGTTATAACGATAGAAGATAGTGCTGAATTAAATATTAGCAATGTAAAAAATTTGGTCTCACTTGAAACGAGAGATAAAAATGTAGAAGGCGAAGGAGAGATAAATATATCGATGCTTATAAAGGCATCACTTAGAATGAATCCTGACAGAATAATTGTAGGGGAAGTAAGGGGAAAAGAAGCTTTTGATATGCTGCAAGCAATGAATACAGGTCATGACGGTTCAATATCCACGGGTCATGCTAATAGTGCATATGATATGCTATCGAGATTAGAAACTATGGTTTTGATGGCAGAAAATTTGCCACTAAGAGCAATAAGACAGCAAATTGCAAGTAGCATTGACATAATTATTCATTTGACAAAACTAAAGTCCAAGAAGAGAATAGTTCAAGAAATAATAGAGTTGGAAGGTTTAGAAGATGAAAACTATAAAACAAATACACTTTTCAGATTTGATGGGAAAAGTCTTAAAAAATATAACGAGCTTAAAAATAGAGGAAAGATTAATACATAATTATGATGCATATTATTTAAATTTTTCTGATTTGTTTGAAAATGCTGGAAAGATTTTTTTTATAATGATTCTTGCAATATTTTCATTTTATAAAAGTTTTATTCTGATAATTCTTTCAGTGCCTATAGCTTTTATATATCCATTTTTCATAAAGGACAAATTGATAAAGAAGAGAAAAGAGAAAATAATGTTAGAGTTTAAAGATTTTTTAAGAGCAATACAGACTTTGCTTGATGCATCTTACTCACTAGAAAATAGTTTTTTGTTATGTGTAAATGAACTTGTAATGCTGCATGGGAATAATTCATTATTTGTAAGAGAACTTAGAGATATGAATAAAAAAATAAAAATGAATATTCCTATTGAAATGGTTTTTAATAGTTTTTCAAATAGAGTAAAGGTGGAAGAGATATCTGATTTCTCCGAAATGCTAACAATAATAAAGAGAATGGGTGGAAATGTAAACAAAATAATCAAAAATACTATACAGGTAATAAATGACAAAATCGAAATAGAAGCAGAGATAAAAACTTTGACTGCTGAAAAACAATTTGAACAAAGCATAATGAATATTTTACCCTTTTTGATAATTATATATATGAATTTTACATCAAGTGAGTTTTTAAGTCCACTCTATACAACACTTTTGGGCAGGTTGTTGATGACCATCTTTTTAGTAATATATATTTTTGCAATAAGAACCTCTAAAAAAATATTAGATATAGAAGTATAGTTATGATGAATAATTTTTTTAAAAAACCCCAAGTTCATATAATTAGAACTCATATAAAAACTTTAAAGGATGAAATAACAGCTTGCCCAATTTTTAAAAAGTTTAAAGAGAATCAAAAGAGAAATATTTATATTTTGTTAATTACCCTAATGTTTTTAGTGCTTTATGTTTTTTTTGGAAGAGATAAAATATTGTATGATGGAAACAAATTAAGTAGAGCCACTGTGGGTGGAAATAATAAAATCTATAACTTTTATGGGATTATAGATAATAAAAAGTTTGACATAAGTGCAATTGTAAGTCCTAAAAGATATTCAGTGGATGAAGCAAATAATTTATTTAAAAAATGTTTTGATGAAATATTAATAAATGCACTTGGGGAAAATGATGACTATTTTAACATAAGATTTGATTTGGATTTAAAGAGTGATTTGGGACAAGGTATAACTGCAGAGTGGAGATTTATACCAGATGAAAAGGATTCAACATTATATTATAAGTATTTAACTTTGATAGATAAGTATGGAAAAGTTTACAACAATAATTTATCAGAGAATGATGTAGTAAGTGGAAGTTTAGAAGTGCAATTTTCTACTCTTGTAAGTGGCATAGATGAAAAATATAAATCAAATAAATTTGTAATACCTATAAAAATTAAAAAAAGATTAATAGATAGTTTTGAATCGGTAAAATTAAAATTATTTGATGAGATTAGTAGTATTGATAAAAGTAGTCAAGGATTAGAAAGCCTGGTTTTGCCAAAAAAGATAGATGGTTTCATCATTAATTATAGAGAAAAATTTGATTACACCATATTGATAATTGTGGCTTTTGGAATTTCATTAATATTTTTGTTTACATATAGAGATAAATATAATGTAGAAAAAGAAGAAAAGAATTTGAAAAAGGGATTAATACTTGATTACCCACAGTTAATAACAAAATCACTTTTATATATAGGTGCGGGGATGTCAATTAGAAATGCACTTATTAGAATAGCAGATAATTATAACAAAAATGTTAGAGATACAAAAACAGTTAGGATATTGCCTACAAAACTTGAAAAAATGAAAATGAAATTAGTAAATGGAATTAGCGAAGTTGTTGCTTTGGAAGAATTGTCAAAAGAAATAGATGATAGAAATTATACAAGATTTTTTAATATATTAATCCAAAATATCAAAAATGGAAATAAAGATTTAAAAATGATACTTGAAATAGAAATGGGGGATGCACTTTATGAGAGAAAAATGAATGCAAAAAGATTGGCAGAGGAAGCATCAACAAAATTGGTATTACCACTTATGCTTATTTTTGGAATAATAATGGCAGTTATCATAATCCCAGCATTTATGAATATGTAGGGGCAGATACATAGAAACTAAGAATTGCGAGCCCTATGTCATGTGGTAGTAGGGATGAAAGGGAAAATGTAGGAGGCAAAAGGAAAACAAGTAGGGGCGAAAGGGAAAAAAGTAGGGGCGAACCATCGGGAGCCCATGAAAAAATATAAAAGGAGAATAAAGAAATGAAAAAAATAATAAATTTTAAAAATTTTATAGCAAAAAAATTTAAAATTGTAAAATTGAATTTGGATTATGAATTATATAATTATTTTAATGATGAGACAGGTGCAGGGGTTATAGAGTTAGTATTAATTCTCGTGGTTTTGATTGGACTTGTCATAGTATTTAAAGATAAAATTGGAACATTACTTGAAGGAATTTTCACTAATATAAATAAATCGGCAGATAGTATATACAATAATTAAGATGAAGAAAGAAAATGCATCTGTTTCAATTTTTTTAAGCTTTATATTGGTAATGATAATTTCGGTCATTATGTCAATAACGGAGATTGCACGGATTAAAGTTTTAAAACTTTATTTACAAATTTATAGTGATGTAGCAGTAGATTCAATGCTTAGCTTATATCACAGAAAATTATGGGATTTTTATAGAATTTTTTCTGTTGAGAATTTAAATGATGATTTGCTAAAAAATGAATATATTGAATATTTAGAAAATAATTTAGAATATGAAAATAGGCCAATCAGTAATTGGTTTGCTAGTAAGTTTAATAGAGAAAAATTTGAATTGTCATATGAGAGAATTATAGATGGATATAATTTTGAAGATAACATTAATGAATATATGAAATATGCAGTCATTGAGAAAACTATAAGACTTTTTAACACTGATAAAATCATAAACAGATTTGACGATGTAAACTTGCTACTCGATACTGTAAATGAGATTAAAGGTAATGTTGAGAGAAAAATAATTTATAGAGATATTGAGAAAAAGTATTTTAATTTTAACAAAGATATAGAGAAAATTGAAAAAGCAGCAAATGGCATTAAAAAGAGTGTTGAAAAAATAAACAAAGAGTTTATTGAAATTAAAAATATACAAACTTCTGCAAGTGAATCAAATATTAAAACTGTCAAATCAAAGCTTAATTCACTTTGCAAAAATATTAATTCATTGGTTAATAGTATAGATGCCTATTTTGAGAATATGGATTTGCTAAGGGAAAAAGTTTTGACAAATAGAGAAAAATTTAACCAAGATGCATTGAAGGAAGAAATAGATATAGAGACATTGGACTTTATAAATAGTGAGTTTTTGGAGTTCGAAGCATATACAGAAAAAAGTAATGAAATGAATTTGTCAGTAGAAAGATTAAAAACTCAACTAAATAATATTAAAAAAGACATATTTGATTTTAATAGTATAGTGGATGACTTGGGAAATGAAATAGAAGAATTGAATTTGGAAAAGAAAGAATTAAGGCGAGACAAAGAAAATGATAATACGGAAATAATAAAGGATATAAATGAAGCAATTAAAAATATTCAAAATGATATAAAACAGTGTTTTTTGGATGTTAAAGAATTCTTTAAGGATTTAGAGATTGATATGCCAAGCCTTATGCTATCTGAAAAGGATTACGAAAGTGAAAAAAATATTATTGAAAGTATACTTGGACTTACTGAAAATGGAATACTCTCGCTCGTTTTAGAAAAAGAAGATATAGAAAAATTATCAAATGAAATTAATAAAAAAATTGAATTAAATATTGATAGTAGAGAAGACATTAAAACTAAATTTTTAGAAATTTTATATTGTATGGATTTTATGAATTATTACAAGAAAATAGATTTAAATGAAGTGACCAATTCAGGAAGCAATAAACTTGAAGTTGAAGAGATAATATCAAAAAAGGATAGTGATAGAAAAAATTTGTCAAGTGTCCTATTTAGAATATTACTGATTAGAGAGTGTATGAATGTATTATACATATATACAAATGCAGATATGAAGAGAACTGCTAGAATGTTTACAAATACAACTTTTTTCTTTTTGTCACCTATTGCGAGAAGAGCAGTGAATTTTCTTGTTATATCTGCCTGGGGTGTAGCACAATCAATCGAAGATTTACGAAATATAATGAGTGGGCAATATGTAAAATTTTTTCATGATTCTAATAGTTGGACTTTCCATATTGATGATTTATTAAACTTCGGTAATAAAAAGAATTTGTTTAGAGAGTCAGATGATGGTTTGGTGTTGAATTATAAAGACTATTTGATGGTATTATTATTTTTGGAAAGTGGTGCAAATGTTAATACTGCTATGTGTAAAATTATGGATTATAATTTAAAAAAAGAACAAGAAAACTTTGATATGAGAAAAAATTTAGTGAGTTTTAGTGTAAAAAATAGTTTTACATCAGAACATTTTTTCACAAATATGCTTTTTTTGAAGCCAAGAAATTTTGATACTTTACTGGATATTAATATAGAAATAAATAGTTATGGTAAATATTTTAAAAAATAAAAATCTCACTGCTTCAATAACTGTGGAGGCAAGCATTGTATTCACTACTTCTATTTTAATTTTATTTATGAGCTGTGCTCCACTTTTTGTTTTAAAAAGCACTGTTAATATACTTAATAATTTAAATGATATATCAAAAATTGCTTCTATTTATAAAATGATAAAATATAATTTTGAAAACGATAGGGGGTCTACAAATGTTGAAAATTTAGAAAAGGAGGAAATTAAAAAGAATGATGAAATAGATTATTTAGATGGTGAAATAAGTAAAGATGATTTGAGTGAAAGCTTTGAAAATTTAACGAACATAGGTATAGTAATTTATAAGTTATTGGGAAATAACAAGGATAGTAATGATGTTTTTAGCAATATTTCATATGTAATACCTTTGCAAATAGATACATTTGATTCTACAAAACAGATTATAGATTATAAAATAAGAGTAGGATATAAAATACCTTTTAATATTTTTGGAATAAATAATTTATATCAAGATTTTAATTTATCAAGAAGAGTATTTGTTGGAGCAGATGGGAATAGATATGATAGTGAAAATAGTGGAGAATATATATATGTAGCAGAGAGTTTTGAAAAAAGTCATGTGTATCATAATAATGCAAATTGCACTATGCTAAAAAAAGTGACCAAGGAAATAATATACGGAGAAATTGATAAGGAAAAAAATGAATATGGTGAAAAATATTCAAAATGTGACTTTTGCATTAAAAATAAAAAGTTAAATAGTAATGAATCAGTATTTATTACACAATATGGAAGATTATATCATTTAAATGAAAGTTGTCCTACAATGACTGCCTATGTCAGTAAGGTTTCAAAAGAGTATATAGAAAAATATGATTTGAGAATTTGTAAAATTTGTGAAAGGAAAAACAGCAATGAAAGTAATGATGATTAGAGAGATAGTATTTATAGTTTTTTTGGTATTAGTTTCTATAATTGATATAAAACAAAAAAGAGTTAATATAAATCTTTTTATAATATATTTTTTGATAGGAATTTTTTTATTGGCATTGAGTTTAGTATTTAAAGGAACAATAAATCTGTATGATATAAGTAAATCTATAATTTTTGGTCTATTGATAATATTTATATCGATTATTACAAACAATGGTGTTGGCAGAGCAGATGGGTTATATTTTTTGATAAATTCATTGTATGTAAGTTTTAGTGTGAATATATATTTATTTATATCGGGATTATACATTTTATTCTTGATTAGCATAATTATATATATAAAAAGAAATGGAAATATAAAGCATTTGGCTATGCCATTTTTACCATGTCTCTTGCCATATGCGATATGGAGTCTATATGCACACTATAGAGGGTAGTATTATTTTTAGTATCATAATAATTTTTATATCAAATTTTATTAACTTTACTATAGGATTAGAGAGAAAGATTAGTAAATATGTGAGTAGTGAATATACAGTGGAAGTAAAACAATATAGTAGAGATGGCAATAAAAAATATAGACCAGAAACAATACAAAGAATTATAACTAATATAGAAAATTTTGGAAAGGAGAGTAACTAACAATGGATATAATTAATAATAAATTGGATTTTACTATAGAAAAAAATATGAGAAATACATTATTGATAATTCATAATGTTAAAGTTAATTTGCAAAGTTATGAGGCAAAAATTTTGGAAGAAGAAAATATAGATAAGGTAATCAAATACCAAATGGATTTTGATGGAAATGTAGAAGTAATCAAATTTAATATAAGTGGGATGAATTCTCTTGAAAATTATTTGAAGACCAATAAATTAAAAAAGAAAGATATAATATTTATAATTAAATCAATAGATGAAGTTTTGACAAATATTGAAAATTATTTATTGTCAGAAAATTCTATACTTCTAAATCCAAATACTATCATGATAAAGAGAATTAATAATAGAGTGCAATTTTATTTTATGATGATACCAAATTATAAGTCAGATTTTTCATATGAACTAAGTAAATTAATAGTTAAACTATTGAGATTTATAGATGTAAATGATAAAGAGGGATTGAGATTTGCTTATGAGTTGTTTGTAAAAAGTTCAAAAGATAATTATACAATAAATGACTTGCTTGAAGTGATTCCTGTTGACGAGGATAATGTTTACGATAATTTTGAAGAGGATGATAATTTTAATCTATTGGATGAAATAGATTGGGATACAAAAAAAGATGAAGAAATAAGTGATGAGTTTCTTGAATATTTGGATTATGATAATAATAATTTTAATAAGAAAAACGAAGAAAAAGATGGTAAAGAAGTGAGCCCTGATGAAGGGATTTGCATAGATGATGCTACTAAAAATATGTTAAGGGATGAACTTTTTTATGATAGTTTTGAAAATGGAGATTTAAATAGAAAAAATCATAATGAGAAAAAAATTCCAAAGAGTAGGAAAAAAGCATTTAAACAAATGTTTGATTTGGAAGAATTGTTTAATGCAATTTTTGTACCATTTGCTGCTGTGACAGTTCCCTTTGGTATTTTTGTTATATATGGGGGAAGAACTCTTATGAATAATTTTTTGAAAATTTTTGTATATGAAATAATTCTTTTTGCATTATTTACAATTAATAGTTTTACAAATAGTAGAATACAAAATAAATAGAGAATAAAAATATCTATATTATATATAAGGAAACCTCTAAAAATTTTGACAATTTGACAAAGACATTTTGCGAAATCTTTATCATCAGTAATTTTTAAAATTATATTATTAGAGGTTGCCTTACATAAGATATAATGGTGATTTTATAATTTATTCCTTATATATTTTTTATTTATTAAACATATCAGTCATTTTTCCAATATCAATATGTGCTGCGAGTTTTTTATTCAAATTTTTGTTTAAAGTTTTATTTGATTTCTTATAACTTATTATATTGTTTTTTAATAATATATCTATATCTTTATCAAAATCTTTTTTTATATTATTTCTATTTTTATCCTAGATTTTTGATTAAATTCTGTTTATAAAATATAAATGAATATTCCTAAACTAAAAAGCATATTTTTAATAAAAAAATAACAGCAAAATCAGTTTTTAGTGTTATTTTGGTTTATAGTAGTGCTTTTTTAAGCATAGCAAATAGAGAAACAAATTCCGTTTCTCAAAGTAAATTCCGATTTTAATTTTAGTGGTTGCTCTATCATTTTT
>CAMIYN010000008.1 GCA_946403075.1 uncultured Lachnospiraceae bacterium
AGTATAAAAATTAACATAAAGTGTAATAGAGTAAAATGAATAGTTAACAAACATTGAAAAATATATATTTTTTTTGTATAATTAATAAAATTTAGGGGGGGCTTATGGATAATTTTATATTTTGGTTCTTTTTTGCTATTATTGTTTTGGTCTGTATAGTCGTAGCAATAGTAGCATCAAATATTGCTTATTTTGTATCGCAACAATCTATGGGAAAAGATGCAGATGAAGAAGAATAAAAAAATAGTTTTACTATTTGTTTTATTTTTTTGTTTTCTATCTGCTTTTAGTTATAATACTGATCCATTATATCAATATCAATGGGGTTTAAAAAATAGAGGAAATGGACATTTAGATAAGTCAGTTATTCGTGAAAATTATGAAATAATGTATTTTAATTATGATAATGCCTTATCTGCCTTTCCAGTTTTTAATTATGATAACTTCGCCGATGATTTGATGTATATACAAGCAATTCAAAATTCAGATATTGGATTTGAAGAAGCATATAGTCTATATGAAAATATTAAAAATAAAAAAGAGATAATAGTTGCAGTTATTGATAGTGGAATAGATATTACACATCCAGAGCTTAGTGAAAGTATTTGGACTAATCCATATGAAATACCAGGAAATGGTATAGATGATGATAATAATGGCTATATTGATGATATATGTGGATATAATTTTTGCGATAATAATAATTCAATTTATTCAAACCCAGTAGATGATATACATGGAACTCATGCCGCTGGTATAATAATTTCATCACATAACAACATAGGAGTAAAGGGAATAGCATATTCAAAAGAGCATTCAGTTAAGATAATGCCACTTAAAGTTTTGGGTTCTACTGAATATGGCTCGACAAGAGCTCTTTGTGAAGCAATTGAATATGCTTATAAAAATGGAGCAAGTATATGTAATATAAGTCTTGGGCTATTAACAAATGAAGAAAGATTAAATAGACTTATAAAAAATTATTCAAATATGCTATTTGTTGCAGCAGCAGGAAATGGATATAATTTTCAAGGATATAATATTGATGGCTTGCCACTATATCCTGCATCATATAATTATGATAATGTAATCGCTGTATCAAATTTATCAATTGATGGAAGTAGATATGAGTCTGGGAATTTTGGAAATTCTGTTGACATATATGCACCGGGAACTTTTATTTTAAGCACAATTCCTAATAACTCATATGGTTTTTTATCAGGAACGAGTATGTCTGCTCCTTTTGTATCAGGAGTGGCTGCTATGCTTATGAGTGCATATCCTAAATACGATGCCTATGCGATAAAAAAAATAATTACATCATCTGCTACAATTGATGGTAAGTTATTGGGAGAATGTGCATCAAATGGGAGACTAAATGCATTTAATGCAATGCTACTTGCTTCTCAATATTAGGAGGGTTTTAATGTTAAAAAGATTTTTTTGTTTTTTAATGTTTTTAGTATTAGTGTTTTATACAAATAGTTTTGTATATGCAGCAGGAATTAATGATCCAACTATCCCTGCTCCAACTAATGTGAAGTTAGATTCTTCTGGAACGGTTGAGTGGGATGCAGATGATAATTTTAGTTATAAAAGTTTTCAAATAGCATTGTTAAAGAGAGCAGATTTAAATGAAAATGGAACAATAGTTTATGAATATAGAACTTCTGGTGGAACTAAAACAACTGAAGGTGAAGAGAGAAGTTATAATGCAGTTATTTCAGCAGTTGGATATTATCGAGTAAGAGTTAGAGGTGTTAATTTATCTGGGAATTATTCAAATTGGACTGAGTCAACTGTTGATATTCCTGTCACATCAGATGATATTTCTACACTTGCCCTTGACTATGGAACTTCCGTTTCTCCAATGGCAGGTGGACCTGGTGTTTATACAAATATGAATGGAAATTATAGTAATGTTATAGGGCCAACAGGTGCTTATAGTAGCAACATAAATCAAAACACTCAAACCAACACCAACACCAATACAAATACTCCTAATTATTTTGAAATAACTTCCCCAGGAGCAAATGATGCAGCTATGAGAAGTCAAACTAATGTAATTGGTGGTAATAGCCAAATAGCTAATCCAGCAGGTGTTAATACAAACCCGATAACAAATGTAGCAGGTGCTAACACAAATCCAATAACAAATGCAGCAGGTGCTAACACAAATCCAATAAGAAATGCAGCAGGTGCTAACACAAACCCAATAACAAATACAGCAGGTGCTAACACGAACCCAATAACAAATGCAGCAGGTGCTAACACAAATCCAATAACAAATGTAGCAGGTGCTAACACGAACCCAATAACAAATGTAGCAGGGACTAATACAAACCCCATTACAAATACAGTGAATAATACACAGGGAAGTGTCTATGGTCCGGGATTACCAAATAACTCAAATAATGTAGGTTCTACTGGAATATATGCAGTGCCAGCACAGACAATAACAGGTTCTAATACACCTACTGCAGGGACTACTGTGAATAATGTTAATCAAAGTGGAAACTCATTGGAAATAGGTTGGCATGTAGATGCAGGTGGTAGATTTTTTTATCAAGGAAATGGAGTTTATTTAACAAATACTTGGGCAGAGATTGGTGGCTCTTTTTATAGATTTGATGAGACTGGACATGCAGTATTAAATTCTTGGTATATAGACCCTACTACAAAAAATAAATACTTATTAGATGTTGATGGTAAAATGTTACTTGGGTGGCAAAAAAAAGATGGCAAGTGGTATTATTTAAATCCAAGTAGAGGTTCAAATTATGGGGTTATGTATTTTAATTCGGTTTTAACTATAGATGGTAAAATTTATGCATTTAATACAGATGGTTCGATGGTAGAAAATGCATGGTATAATGGATATTATTATGGAAAAGATGGAGCAAGAGTATAAGGAAAATAATAAAAAAAATATAAATTTAGATTTTAAAATTTTAAGATTTGTTTTTGTATTATTATTTATAGTTATAATTTTCGTCTTTATTAGTTTTAGTAATAGGACACAGGACAGTTTTATATATTCAAAAGATTTAGTTGATCCAAAAGTCGTAATGGAAGAGGTAAAAGAAGGCTCAGTTTATGATTTTGTTATCAACTATTTTGATGATAGGACAAATATGAGATTTGAAAATATATTTAATGCTTTTGGAAAAACATTAAATGATTCTTTTGAAAGCACAAAAGAAAAACAAATAATTAATAATATAATAAATGAGAGAACTTATATTATGTCTTATGATAATATTAAAGTTTACAAATTGGATGGGTTAAATAAAGATGAAAATGTCTTAATTATTACTTATGATATTCAATTTAGTTTTTCTCAATCAATTGCTCCATCAATTCTACTTGCTTATACAAAAAAGAAAAATGATAGATATTATTTTTTAGATGATTTTGATATAGGTATAAGTAAGTTTATAAATTCTGTCCTTAAACTAAATGATGTCCAAATTTTATATGAGAGTGTAAAAACAAAACTTGATAAGGCAGTGGTTGGTAGCGAAGAGTTAAAATTAATATATAATTCATATAGACAATATAATCCAAATGATGATGAAGTTATGAAAATGGATTATAGTATAGACAAAATAGATATGCTTGATCCAATTATGAATAATAATAAAATAGTTGAGTTTATAGATAGTGAGCAAAACAAAAACAGTGTAGAGATAGCTACAAAGAGTGAAATAGATACAATATTTAGAACAAGGTGATTTATGAATTTGTCAGATTTTTATTATGAATTACCAAAAGAATTAATTGCACAAGACCCAATTGAAAAAAGAGATAATTCAAAATTACTTGTATTAAAAAAAGAAACTGGTGAAATTTTACATAAACATTTTTTTGACATAGTAGATTTTTTAGATGCTGGGGATGTTTTGGTTTTAAATGACACAAAAGTTATACCAGCGAGATTAATAGGTAAAATTTGTGATAAGGATTCTCTTTGTGAAATTTTCTTGGTAAAGAGAATAGATGAAAATAAGTGGGAATGTCTTGTAAAGCCAGGTAAAAAGTTGAAAGTTGGGACAAAGGTAGTTTTTGGTAATAATAATTTATTTGCTGAGATTATAAAAATTTATGAAGATGGAAATAGGCAGGTTTTGTTTAAATATGAAGGAATTTTTGAAGAGATACTTGATTCGTTAGGGGAGACTCCACTACCTCCATATATTTTACATAAATTGAAAGATAAGGATAGATACCAAACTGTATTCGCGAAAAATTTTGGTTCTGTAGCAGCCCCAACTGCTGGATTACATTTTACAAACGAATTATTAGATAAAATAAAAAATAAAAAAATAAATATTTCATATATTACCTTGCATGTTTCGCTTGGTACTTTTAGACCTGTTAAATGTGAAAATATTTTAGAACATAAAATGCATAGTGAATTTGCTATAATTAGTAGAGAGAGTGCAGATTTAATTAATACAGCAAAAATTAATAATAAAAAAATTTTTTGTGTAGGTACTACAAGCTGCAGAACTATTGAGAGTTTTTCATATTTTGATAATGACAAAAATTTATATCAAATTAAACCAGGTGAAAGAGAAACTGATATATTTATTTATCCAGGATATAAGTTTAAAATGATGGATGCACTCATTACAAATTTTCATTTGCCAGAGTCAACTCTTATTATGTTGGTATCTGCTTTTGCGGGTAGAGAGAAAGTATTAAATGCATATAGTGAGGCAATAAAAAATAAATATAGATTTTTTAGTTTTGGTGATGCTTGTCTTATAATATAGGAGTTTAGATGTATAGATTAAATAAAAAATTAGTAATGTCAGGGTTTTGTTCGAGAAGGAAAGCTGATGAATATATAGAAAGTGGTAGAGTTTTAGTTAATGGAAAGATTGCTGTTTTAGGACAAATGGTAAAAGATACTGATGAAATTAGAATTGATGGAAAGTTAGTAGATTTAGATAATGAAAAAATAATACTTGCATACAATAAACCAAAAGGTGTTATTTGCACTGAAAGTAAGGTTGAAAAAAATATAAAAATTAGTGATTTAATAAAAGATTTAGGTTTTGAAAAAAGATTATTTACGGTTGGAAGATTAGATAAAGATACAACAGGACTTATAATACTCACAAATGATGGAGATTTAGCAGAAAAGATTACAAATACAAAAAATAATTATGAAAAAGAATATATTGTAAAAGTAAATAAAGATATAGATAGCAATTTTATTAGTAATATGTCAAAAGGAGTGTTTTTAAAAGATTTGGGAGTTAGGACAAAAAGTTGTAAAATAATTATAAATCAAAATAAAAAAAATATTTTTAATATTACTATTACACAGGGCTTAAATAGACAAGTTAGAAGAATGTGTATGGAACTTGGATATAGAGTTTTAGAATTAAAGAGAGTTAGAATACTCAATTTAAAATTAAATAATTTGAGAGAAGGGGAGTATAGAATAATAACAAAAAAAGAAATTGGATTATGAGTAGAGAAGATAAAAAAAATAGAATTTTAGAATTAATTGAAATATTAAATAATGCATCAAATGCATATTATAATGAAAATAAGGAAATCATTTCTAATTTTCAGTATGATAAATTGTATGATGAACTAGTTGATTTGGAAAATGATTTAAATATTCATTATTCTAATTCTCCTACGAATAGAGTAGGATATACAATCAATAAAGAATTAAAAACAGTATTGCACGAAAAACCAATGCTTTCTCTTGATAAAACAAAAAGTAGAGATGAGTTAGTTGCTTGGCTTAAAGATAAAGAGGGTATACTTTCATATAAATTAGATGGGCTCACAATAGTTTTAACTTATGATGAAGGCAAATTAAATTTTGCAGTTACAAGGGGTGATGGAAATAGAGGAGAAGTAGTAACTGATAATGTAAAAAATTTTAAGAATATTCCACTAACTATTGATTTTAAATCTCATTTAGTTTTGAGAGGGGAAGCAATAATTACATATAGTGATTTTGATATTATAAATGAACTTGAAGGGGAAGACAGTAAATATAAAAATCCAAGAAATTTGTGTTCTGGTAGTGTTAGACAACTTGATCCAAATGTTACAAAAAAGAGAAGTGTTAAGTTTTTTGCATTTTCACTGGTAGAATGTGAAGATAAAAATGTTAATAAGACTTATGAGTCTCAACTAAAATTTTTGAGAGATTTGGGATTTGATACAGTTTTATACAAAAAAGTAACGAAAAATAATTTGATTGAAGCTATTGATTGGTTTTCAAAAGATATATTAGAAAATGACAATCCATCTGATGGGCTTGTTTTAATGTATAATGATATAGAGTATGGGAACTCACTTGGCACTACTTCAAAATTTCCTAAAAATGCAATTGCATTTAAATGGAAAGATGAAGTTTCAAAAACAATATTAAGAGATATTGAGTGGTCTGCAAGTAGGACAGGGCTTATAAACCCTGTTGCTATATTTGATCAAGTTGAGATAGAAGGAACAACTGTCAAGAGAGCATCCTTGCACAATTTATCAATAGTTCTGGAATTACAACTTGGAATAGGTGATACAATAGAAGTTTATAAAGCAAATATGATAATTCCACAAGTTTTAAATAATTTGACAAAAAGTTCTAATTTAAAAATTATAGAAAAATGTCCTGCTTGTGGAAGTAGTGTAAAAATTCATAATGATAATGGTGTCAAAACAATTCATTGTGAAAATAGTGAATGTCCTATCAAACATATAAAAAATTTTGAAAATTTTGTTTCAAAAAATTGTATGGATATTGAAGGGATTAGTATATCAACGATTGAAAAATTTATAAATATGGGTATTATAAAAGAATATGCTGATTTATATAAATTAAATAGATATAAAGATAAAATTATTTCTATGGATGGCTTTGGTGAAAAATCATATAATAATTTGATTAATTCAATTGAAGCAAGAAGAGAGGTAGAGTGTTTTAGAGTATTAAATTCATTTGGAATATTGGGTATTGGGACTGCAAATGCAAAAGTGATTTCTAAATATTTTAATTCAGATATTCACGAAATTAGAACTAAAACAGTAGAAGATTTTGTAAAAATTGATACAATAGGGCCTATTCTTGCTGATTCAATATATAGTTTTTTTAATGATAAAAATAATAAAAAAGTGGTTGACAATTTATTAAAAGAAATTAAAATAATAAGAGAGACTAAAAGTAGTAATATTTTAGAAAATAAGATTTTTGTCATAACTGGAAATTTATTTGAGTATAAAAATAGGGATGAGTTAGTAAAAGAAATTGAAAAATTTGGAGGGAAGGTATCCTCATCAGTTAGTAGCAAAACATCTTATTTGATAAATAATGATTTAGATAGTAAATCTACAAAAAATATGACCGCAAAAAAATTAAATATAGAAATAATTAATGAAAAAAAATTTAAGGAGATGATAAAATGAAATATGACATAGCTTTTCCAAATCTTGGAATTTTTATTGAAAACCTAAGGAATAATATTCAAATAGGTGGTTTCACTATTGCTTTTTATGGAATAATAATTGCAATAGCAATGATGGTTGGATTTTTCTTGGTTTTGCTACTTGCAAAAAAGTCAGGACAAAATACTGATAATTATTATGATTTATTTATTTTGGTTATAATTTTTTCAATAGTTGGTGCAAGGGCATATTATGTTGCTTTTAACTGGGACTATTACCAAATTAGACCATCACAGATTTTAAATATTAGAGGTGGTGGACTTGCAGTCTATGGTGGAATTATTGCATCGCTTTTGGTATTGTCAATTTTTTGTCTTGTTAAAAAATTGAAATTCTTTCAGGTAGCAGACACTGGTATAATTGGATTAACTATAGGACAAGTAATCGGTAGGTTTGGCAATTTCTTTAATATGGAAGCATTTGGTTCATATACAAACAATTTATTTGCTATGAGAATGAGATATGATTTGTTAGATAAAGATTATGTTGATATGGTTATGCTTTCAAATAAAATAGAAGAAGATGGATTTACTTATATTCAAGCACATCCTACCTTTTTTTATGAGTCTGCATTAAATTTAATATTATTTATTATTTTAATAATTCTATTTTTAAAACTTAAAAAATTTAATGGGCAAGTTTTAGCAACATATTTTATGGGCTATGGTGCTATAAGATGTTTTATAGAACAACTTAGGACAGATAGCTTGATGATCCCAAATACGAATTTTAAAGTTTCACAAGTTTTATCAATAGTATTATTTATAATAGGCTTGATTATGTATATTGTAAATTTCATAAGATTAAAAAAGAAAAAAAATAAAACGAATATTATGAGTGAAGTTGCTGGTAGTGTAGTTAACAAAATTGTAAATAGTACTTCTAATAATACTACTACTGATAACGAAACAGATAATACAAATTTGAATAATCAAAATACAAATAATGGAATAGAGATAGAAGATATTACAGATAAGCCAGGTTTTTCAATATAAAAATTATTTTGGAGAATTTATATGAGTAGGCTGACTTTTAAAACTAATGATTCACAAGAACTTGCAAAAGAGGAAATGTATAGAGATTTAGAGAGAAGAATAGTTGCGAGCCCAACAGGACTTTGTCCTGTTGATTTGGGAAGTTCTTTTATAAAAATGTGTTTAGCTCAGTCTTGTGGAAAGTGTGTCCCTTGTAGAGTTGGACTTAGACAAATATCAAAATTACTCGATAAGATTTTAGATGGAGAAGGGACAGTTGAAACTCTTGATTTAATCAAAACTACAGCAGAATCAATTAAATTAACTGCTGATTGTGCTATTGGAACAGAAGCAGCTAATTTTGCGATAAATAGTATCAATAATTGTGTAAGTGATTATATGGAGCATATAAATCACAATTGTTGCACCTGCAATAGTAATCAACCAGTCGCTTGTTTAAACTTATGTCCTGCACATGTTGATATACCAGGATATATTTCATTAGTTCATGAAAAGAGATATGATGAAGCAGTTGATTTAATAAGACACAAGAATCCTTTCCCAATTGTATGTGCTTATATATGTGAGCATCCATGTGAAAACAGGTGCAAAAGAAATATAATTGATAGTGCTATTAATATTAGGGGAATAAAGAGATTTGCGATTGATAATTCAAAAAAACCTAATCTTCCAAAACTTGCAGAAAAGACTAATAAAAAAATTGCAGTAATAGGTGGTGGACCAAGTGGACTTAGTTGTGCATATTATTTATCTATAATGGGACACAGTGTTACAGTTTTTGAAGCACATAAAGAGCTTGGTGGAATGCTTAGATATGGTATACCTAATTATAGGCTTCCAAGAAAAGAGTTAGATAGAGAGATTAATTTTATTTTACAAACTGGAATAACAGTAAAGAAAAATATAACAGTAGGAATTGATATTTCTTTGAGAGACTTGGAAAATCAATATGATGCAATATATGTATCAATCGGTGCTCATACAGATAAAAAAATGGAAATAGAAGGTGAAGATTCAAAAGGGGTTTTATCTGCTGTAGAGATGCTTGGAAATATTGGTGATGACAAGATGTATGATTTTACAGGAAAAAATGTAATAGTCGTTGGTGGTGGTAATGTAGCAATGGATGTTGCAAGGTCATCAATTAGATTAAATGCAAAATCTGTAAATATTGTATATAGAAGAAGAGTTGAAGATATGACAGCACTTCGTGAAGAAATAGAGGGTGCTCTATCAGAGGGTTGCAACATAATTGATTTGATGGCTCCTATTCGTATTGAGAGTGATACAAATAAAAATGTAATAGGTTTAGTTGTAAAGCCACAAATGATATCTGATATCAAAAATGGTAGACCAAGTATAAAAGATAAAGATGAAGATGAAAAATTAATAACTGCTGATGTTATCGTTGTCGCGATAGGACAGGGTATTGATATAAAACATTTTGAATCAAGTGGAGTAAATGTAAAAAGAGGAACTATTGATGCGATGGATACAGGAGCAATAGAAGATAAATTGAAATTATTTGCTGGTGGAGACTGTGTGACAGGACCTGCAACTGTTATTAGAGCAATCGCAGCAGGAAGAGTAGCAGCTGCAAATATTGATGAGTTTTTGGGATTTAATCATGAGATAAAGCATAACATAAAAATATCAACAGTAAATTATAAAGACAAAAAGCCTTGTGGCAGGGTGGAATTACCACTTAGAGAGCCACAAGATAGAAAAAATGATTTCAACCCTATTGAATTAGGATTAAAGGAAGAGGAAGTTATGCAAGAGTGTGATAGATGCCTTAGGTGTGATCATTTTGGATTTGGAGTATTTCGTGGGGGGAGAAAAACAAAATGGTAGAATTAAGTATAGATGGAATAAATGTATCAGTAGAACCAAAAACAACTATTTTAGATGCTGCAAAAAAAGCAGGTATCAATATTCCAACCCTATGTTATTTAAAAGATATAAATGAAATAGGTGCTTGTAGACTTTGTGTTGTAGAAGTTGAAGGAATAGAGCGATGCTTAACTGCTTGCAATAATATAGTCTTGGATGGAATGGTTGTAAAAACAAATACTAAAAAAGTAATTACTACAAGAGAAAATAATTTAAAATTAATACTATCTCAACACGATTTTAATTGTGCAACTTGTATAAGAAATGGTTCTTGTAAATTACAAAAGTTAGCAGAAGATTTTGGTGTTCTTGATGTTCCATTTGATGTTGAATATGAAAAAAATAATTGGGATAAAAAATATGTATTGCAGAGAAATAATTCAAAATGCATAAAGTGCATGAGATGTGTGCAAGTTTGTGATAAGATTCAAACTACTTCTGTATGGGATGTAGTAAATACTGGTTCTAAAACATCTGTAAATACAAAAGGACATAAAGAGTTTGGAAGTACTAATTGTGTGTATTGTGGTCAATGTGTGATAAAGTGTCCTGTAGGGGCACTTCATGAAAGAGATGATATAAAAAAAGTTTTGGAGTTAAAGGCACAAAAAGATAAAATTAATATAGTGCAGGTTGCACCAGCTGTTAGGACAAGCTATGGAGAGATTCTTGGTATTGATAAAAAAATTGCTACGGAAAAAAAATTAGCAGGAATTTTGAAATTTATAGGATTTGATTATGTTTTTGATACTGTATTTACTGCTGATATGACAATTATGGAAGAGGGAACAGAATTATTAAAGAGATTAGAGAATAATAGAGAGAAAAAACTACCAATGTTTACATCTTGTTGTCCTGGATGGGTAAATTTTGTTAAAAATGAATTTCCTGAATTGTTGCCACAATTATCAACTGCGAGATCTCCACAAGGAATGCTTGGGGCAATTGCTAAATCTTATTATGCAGAGTATTTGAAAGTTAATAAAGAAGATATTAATGTAATTTCAATTATGCCTTGTCTTGCTAAAAAAGATGAAATAACTTGGGACGATACTAATAATGTAGATGTGGTGCTTACTACAAGAGAATTAGTTAGACTTATTAAATTACTATTTATTGATATAAATAAAATTGAAGAAAAAGAATTTGATATTCCTTTTGGGATAGGAACAGGTGCAGGAGTAATTTTTGGTTCAATTGGCGGAGTGATGGAGGCTGCACTAAGATCTGCTTATTATTTATTAAATAAAAAAAATCCATCTGCTGATTATTTCAAGGATGTTAGAGGTTTAGACGGATATAAAGAAGGAAAAGTTGATTTAGGGGGAACAGTTTTAAATGTTGCAGTTGTGAGTGGATTATCAAATGCAAGAAAACTTATAAAACAAGTTTTGAATAGAGAGAAAATTTATGATTTTGTAGAAGTAATGGCATGCCCATCTGGGTGTGTAAATGGTGGTGGACAGCCTATTAATATTTATGAACAAAATGTAAAAGAAAGAAGTGATTATCTATATGAATTAGATAAAAATAATAAAATTAGGTTTTCTCATGAAAATCCACAAGTAATTGATTTGTATAAAAATTATTTTATAGAACCATTGTCAAATATTTCACATAAATTATTACATATTGAGCATAAAGTAAGAATTGAAAGGAGTTGAATATGGCAGAATTAACAGAAACATCAAGAGCAGGAAGAATACATATAAGTTTCTTTGGTAGGAGAAATGCTGGAAAATCAAGTTTGGTTAATGCAATAACAGGACAAGAGATTTCTATTGTTTCTAATGTAAAAGGAACTACTACTGACCCTGTGCATAAGGCAATGGAAATTTTACCACTTGGGCCAGTAGAAATCATAGATACTCCAGGAATAGATGATGAGGGCTTACTTGGAGAAATGAGAATTAAGAAAACAAAACAAATCTTGACAAAGACAGATGTTGCAATTTTGGTTGTTGATGCGACTTTGGGGATGACAAAAGTTGATAATGATTTGGTAGATGAATTTAAAAAGAGTGATATAAATTATATTATTGCATATACAAAATCAGATTTATTAAAAACAAAACCTAATTTAAATGATAATGAGATTTTAGTTTCAAGTATAAATAATGAAAATATTTTTGAGTTAAAAGAAAAAATAGGTAAATTAAATATAAAGAGTGGAGTAGATATTTCACTTACAAAAAATTTTGTAAAAAAAGATGATGTAGTTGTTTTAGTAATGCCACAAGATGGCTCAGCACCAAAGGGACGAATTATACTTCCACAAGTTCAAATGATAAGAGATTTGCTTGATAATAATACAGTAATAGTTGCAACTCAGCTTACTGAATTAGATACTGCATTAAAAAAATTAAATAATAAGCCTGATTTGATAATCACTGATTCGCAAGTTTTTAAAGAGGTTGAGAAAATAATTCCAAAAGATGCAGTTTTAACTTCTTTTTCAATACTACTTGCAGAATTTAATGGGTTATTGCATGATGCAGTATTGGGAGTTAGTCATGTTGATAGTTTAAAACCAAATGATAGAGTATTAATTGTTGAAGGTTGCACTCATCATAGGCAGTGTGAAGATATAGGGACAGTAAAAATCCCAAATTTATTAAAGAAAAAATTGGGATTTGATGTTTCATTTGATACAAATTCTGGTGCTAATCTAAGAGAAAATTTAGATGACTATAAGATGATTATTCATTGTGGTGCTTGTATGCTTACAAATAAAGAAGTCAAATATAGGATTAATATTGCAAAAGAAAAAAACATACCAATAACAAATTATGGTATTTTAATTGCATATTTAAATGGTATTTTAAAGAGGTCTTTACAATTATTTCCAGAATTAGAAAAATTGATAAAGTAGCCTTATTAAATAAAAAGGAGAAATTATTATAATTTTTTATGAGTATAAAAAAATGTATTGGTGTAAGATTTAGAAGAGTGGGAAAAATTTATTTTTTTTGTAATGGCAGTGAAGAGTTTAATATAGGGGATCATGTAATCGTAGAGACAATAAGAGGACTCGAATATGGGAGAGTTGAAAAATTAAATATTTCAGTAGATGAAGACAAATTAAAAATTCAAGTCAAGGATATAATTAGGAAAGCAACAAAAGAAGATGGAGAAATATATTTGGCAAATAAGAGCAAAGAAAAAGATGCTTTTTTAAAATGTAAAGAAAAAATTAAAGAACACAATTTGCCAATGAAACTCCTTGATTGTGAATATACATTTGATTCAACAAAGGTTTTATTCTATTTTTTTTCAGAGACCAGAATAGATTTTAGAGAATTAATAAGAGATTTAGCAGCAATTTTTAGAATCAGGATAGAACTTAGACAAATCGGAGTTAGAGATGCAGCAAAAGTAATAGGTGGTATAGGACCTTGTGGTAGGCAAGTTTGTTGTTCTACATATATTACAGAGTTCAACCTTGTGTCAGTAAAAATGGCAAAAGAACAAGGTATGAGTCTTAACCCATCAAAACTTTCTGGAACCTGTGGGAGACTCATGTGTTGTTTAAATCATGAAGAAGATTTATATAGAGAGTTAAACTTACTTATGCCAGATATTGGGTCAGAAGTAAAAACAAATGATGGATATAAAGGTATTGTTTATAGCATAAATACATTAAAACAGACTGCAAAAGTAATTATAGATTTAAATGATGATGAAAAAGAATTAAAAGAATATGAAGCAAAAAATTTAAAATTCAAGAAAAATATTAAAAAATATGATATTGAAGATGTTGAGATAAAGAAGTTAGAAGAATTTGAAAAAGAAGATGTAAGAGCAGAGTTATAATTATAATAGAACTGCTTGACAAATGCTTAGTGTTTCACTACCACATAGAGTTTAGGCGAAGATAAGAATACTTGATTTAAGTTAGCATATATGATAACATAAAATGATGAAATTGATATTTTATAAAAAAATAGATGGAACAAAACCAGCTGGTGAGTTTATAAAGACTTTAACTACTGATATGAAAGCAAAAGTAGTGAGAGATATTGATTTACTTGAAAAGTATGGTTTTGATTTAGGTATGCCATATGTAAAAAAAATGCAAGGTAAGAAATATGAAAAACTATATGAATTAAGATCTAAATTTTCAACTAGTATTTCAAGAATATTTTACTTTTTTGAAACAAAGGATGGTATCGTAGTTCTCAGTGGCTACCTTAAAAAAGATAGTAAAATAGATAAAAGAGAATTAGAAAGGGCACTTGAATATATGAAAGATTATTTAGAAAGGAGTAAAATGAAATGAGTAGAACATTTGAAAGTTATGCAAATATAAAAAAAGAGTTATTTAACAGTGATAAAAACTTGAAAAAAGAGTATGATGCTTTAGCACCAAGATATGAATTAATATCAAAAGCAATAGATGCAAGACTCAAAAGTAAAATGACTCAAGAAGAAGTAGCTAAAAAAATGGGAACTACTAAATCAAGCATTTCAAGATTTGAAAGTGGTAATTACAATCCAAGCATAGATTTTCTAATACGCTTGTCTAATGCACTTGGTAAGCAATTGAAAGTGAACATGGTATAAATTGATCTAGTATAATTACTGTTGATAATTTATAGAAAGGGAATATAGTAATTTGTCAAATTAATTTTAAAATTTTATTTTTAATATTATTAAATAATATAATTTATCTTATCTGCTCTTTTCTTTTTGAACTCCTGATTCTATATAAAAATTATGTTCATATATTAAATCTGAAACTTTTATAGCTTTTAAACCTTTTCTTTGTAGCATTTCAAATAATTCTGGTAAAACATCAGGAGTGTAATCTGCACCATTGTGAAAGAGTATAATTGAGCCTCCAACAATTTTTTTTTCATTTTTTTTAATTCTATTTGATAATGCTTCATAACCATCATTTTTCCAGTCAAATGTGTCAAAATTCCATTGTATAGGGTAGTATCCCAAGCTATGAACAATTGGTAGATTTAATTTGCTGAAACTTCCATAAGGATATCTAAATAGACACATATCTATATCCAATAATTCTTTGATAGAATTATGGCAAGTTGATATTTCAGTATAAATTCTCTCTACATCTATTTTATTAAAATCAGGGTGAGTGCTACTGTGGTTTCCTATCTCATGACCTCTTTTACTAATCTCTTTTACTTGTTCTGGATTATCTTTTATAAATTTATTAGTCATAAAAAAAGTGCACTTTGCATCATATTTATCAAGTATATCAAGTATTTTATAAGTTTTAGAATTTATATATGCACTATCAAAAGTTATACAAATCTTATTTGACTTTTCACCATTTTTGTTATCTAAAACTGATGATATAGGCATTTGGTGAGATAAACTTCCAAAATAATCATCAGGGTTTGGATGAAATTCATTTTGTTTGTATAAACTTGGTTTGTCATTTAATATTTCTTTTATTGATGGTTGTTTTATTATATTACTATGTGAAATATTTGAAAGTAATACTATAAAACAAAATGTTAGAATAAATATTTTTTTTAGCATCAAATAATATCTCCTTAAATTTTAATATAGATTTCCTTGTCTAAATTTAAATTATAGCATAATAAAAATAAAAATGCTATAATGACAAATTATGAGAATATGTTTAAAAATTGGATATGATGGGACTAATTATAATGGCTGGCAAAGTGGCGGAACTGGGATAGATATATCAACTACTTTGACAAATGCTATAAAAAAATTACTTGATGAAGATATAAAAGTAATAGCAGCAAGTAGGACAGATGCAGGGGTTCATGCAAATGAAAATGTAGTAATTTTTGATACAAATAGAACTGTAAATCCTGATAAATTGTTTTTTGCAATTAATAATCTATTACCAAATGATATAGTGGTAAAATCATCTAAAATGGTTGCTGATAGTTTTAACCCAAGGAAATGTGATACTATAAAAACTTATTTATATAAAATTCATAATGCAAGAGTTAGAGATCCACTAAAAAATAGATATTCTCATTATGTTTTTTATGATATAGATATAAAAAAAATGATTAAGGCAAGTAAATTTTTAATAGGAACACATGATTTTAGAAGTTTTGCTAACCCAAGGTCTCAAGTAATTGAAAATGGTGGAAAAACTATAAGAACTATAAAAAGTATAAAAATTCTAAAAAAAGACGATATGATAGAAACTTATGTTCAAGGAGAGGGCTTTTTATATAATATGGTGAGAATTATAGTAGGAACATTATTAAAAATAGGTATGAATATGTGGGATGTTGAATATATTAAGGAGATTTTAGCATTAAAAGACAGAAAATATGCAGGTTTTACTTTACCTGCTTGTGGGTTAACACTTATTAACATAAAGTTCACATAAAAAACAAATACCATTATTGCAAATTTATGATAAATTAAGTATAATTTTATGATAGGCGATTAATATTTTGCAAAAAAAAGTTTTTAAAAACAGAATAGTAGTACTGCTTTTTGTTGTATTTTTTGTGGCATCGAGTTTACTTAGATGTGTGAATTTTAGTGTTTTTGCTAATGGACGGGAATTTCAGGTTAAGTCTACAAATGTAAATGTTAGGTCTGGTGCAGGAACAAATTTCCCATCACTTGGGAAAGTCACTCTTGGATATAAATTTCAAGTTTTGGGGTCAGAACAAGATAGTAATGGGAAAGTTTGGTATAAATTTAATTTTAATAATAGAGTTGGGTATATAAGAGAAGATTTTATCAAATCAACAAGTTCTAATTATGTTTTAGATGCAGAATTTGAGTTGGAATTAACAGGGCAAGGTTTCCCAGAAGACTATAAAGTATTATTAAGACAGCTTCATGCAGATCATCCAAATTGGAAGTTTATTATGCAAAAAATTAATATGGATTTTGATTATGCAGTTGATAATGAAATGCTTGGAACAAGAACTCTTGTAAATGCAAATTCAATTTCATCATATAAATCAACGGATCCTGGGAAATATGATTTTACAACTTCTACTTGGCCAGGCTTTGATGGTAGTTCTTGGGTTGCTGCTTCAAGAGAGATTACTGCATATTATATGGACCCAAGAAATTTTTTATATGATCCATATGTTTTTCAATTTGAAGTTCAGACTTTTGATGTTAGGTATCATACACTTGCAGGAGTTATGGAAATGGTTAAGGGAACATTTTTAGATGACAAGATAAACACTCAATTTATAAGTAAACCCACTGATAATTCTTTAATTATACCAATAATTGATGGAGATTTAAATAACTATGCTGGAATTGACACTTCAAATAATACAAATAAAAATTCTATAGAAAATGAAATTGAAGTTAATGGACCTATTGATAACACTTATGGAATACCAAATGTAAATACTGGAAAAGTACCTACATCGGGAAATGCAAATACTGGACCCGGTGTTGTTGATTATTCAAAACCAATAGTTCCAATACTAAAATATAAAAACAGAGTATTTCCTCTTAGCAATGTAATAGTTGCTCCAAGTGTTACAGTTCAAATTCCAAATAGTATAAATGTAAATTCAAGTCTTTCATACAATTTTAATTATTTGACACCTGGCGAATGGACATATTCTGAAATAATATTTGATGCTTGCAAACAAGTTGGTATTAATCCATATGTTGTAGTTTCAATGATTTTACAGGAGCAAGGGATAAAAGGACAGTCAGATTTGATAAGTGGGAAAAATTCAAAATATCCAGGAATTTATAACTATGGTAATGTTGGGGCATTCGCTTCAAATGGTTTAACTGCTGTTGAAAATGGATTAAAATATGCTGCAACTGAAGGCAGATATAATAGACCTTGGAATACAAAAGAAAAAGCAATATATGGGGTAGTAGATTTTTATTCAAGTAGTTTTATAAATAAAGGGCAAGATACTTTTTATTTAAAAAAATGGGATGTGCTTGGTAATTTTTCTAATCAATATATGACAAATGTATCTGGGGCTGCAAGTGAAGGGCAAATACTTGGTAGTTCTTATGATAATAATTTAATCAATTCGACTCATATTTTTAAGATTCCGTATTATAACCATATGCCAGATGTCCCTGTAAAAGCACCTACAAAAGATGGTAGCCCAAATAACAAATTAAAAAATTTAACTGTGCAAGGTTATCAACTGACACCAACATTTAATCCTGATATAACACAATATTCTATGGTTGTGGCACCAAATGTAGATATGATAAAAGTATCTGTAGAACCATATGATAAAAAAGCAAAATATTCTGGAAATGGTAATATTAAATTGACTGTTTCAAATACGATTATTGAAATTATGGTCGTGGCAGAAAATGGAGATATAAAAAATTATTATTTAAATGTATATAAACAAGGGGCTGAAAATGTAAATCAAAGACAAGATGAATTGGTAATACCTATAATTACAAATTCACCATTATCAATGATGGAACCAGTTAATGATAATACAAATTTAAATATAGGAAATCAAAGTTTTATTCCACCAGTAGTTACAGGAATTTCTGTAGGACCTGGGGAATAAAATAAGGAGGTAATATGATAAAAAGTTTTAAGGTTTTTAAAATACTATTTTTAACAATAATTTTGACAATGTCATTTGCAGCAGCTGCATTTGCAGGAAAAGCAAAAATTGAATTTGGAGATCCTACAACTACAAGAGGTAAAAATTTTGAGTTGACTTTAAAAGTTAAAGCAGAGGATGTGAGACTTAAATCAGCAGACATTACAATTTCATACGATAATGAAAAAATAACTTTTAACAATGGAACAAAGGGAACAGTAGCAGAAGGTGGTGCTGGAACTGTTAGGGTTACTGGCACTAATAATGGTGTCAACACAAAAACACTTGTATATACATTATCATTTAATGCAGTAAAGTCAGGACAAACCAATGTTACTATTTTAAATAATACTGTAATGGATACAAATGAGAATATTGTAAATATTATTCATGAAGGAAAATCAACCATTACTATAAAACCAGCAAGTAATACATCAAAAAATGCAAATTTAAAATCTCTTACGATATCACCTGGTGAACTTGATATGGAATTTAACCCCGATAATTTTACATATTCAGCAATGGTTAATTTTGATGTAGATAAGCTTATTATTTCTGCACCAGCTGAAGATAATGATGCTGTGGTGTCTATAACTGGAAATGAAAACTTTGCTCCTGGTAATAATTCAGTGCAAATTGTTGTCACAGCACCAAATGGAACAACAAAAAAAACATATACAATAAATGTAAATAAGTCTGAGATTGGGTATTCATTAGGAGAGACAGTTGTTGTGAGTGGTGAAATACTTGTTTCAAAAGAATTTAGTGTAAGGGTTTTAACTCTACCAGAAGAAGATAGTAGTAGATTTAGTGGATATAGTAAGATTACCCCTCATGTTCAAAATCTAAATATTAATGGTGATTTTATATCAGCATATGCACCAACTGTGCAAAGTGATGAAGTAAGTGATTATTTTATTTTCTATGGAGTTGAAACAGCATCGCAAAGTCAGGGATATTTTAGATATGATACTATAAATAATACAATTCAAAGGTATATAATTGAAGTAAATAATCAAAATATTTCTACTGAAAATAGTAATAATGATAATGATGAAAGTATTGAAGACCTAAGAGGAAAATTTCAATTATTATTATATTTACTTATTGCATCTTTGGTAATTATAGTGATTTTAATTATAGTAATATTATTAAGAAATTCAGGTAATAGAGATGATAAGGATTTTATGGATGATGACGGAGATGATGATGATTATTTTAAATCAGATATTAACAGAAGAAAGAATGTAAAATCGCAATCAAAATATGAAGAAGATGAAGATGATGAGATAGAAGAATTAATATAACATAGGAGTAAATTTATGGATTATACAGAAAGCACAAAAAGAGTTTTAGAGATAGCAAGGAGAGAAGGCAATGCCTTGGGGCATGGTCAAATAGGCACAGAACATATTTTGCTTGGGCTTATAATTGAAAAAGAAGGGCTTGCTTCAAGAATTTTAAAATCAAATAATATTGATGAAATTACAGTTAGAAAAATGATAGAAGAAAATATTGATACTAATTCTGATGTTTTAGTTGATGACCCAGATGGGTATTCTCCATCGGCAAAAAGAATTGTAGAACATGCAAAGCAAGAGGCTCAAAATGTGAATTCTACAAGTATTGGAACAGAACATTTTTTAATGGCGATTTTAAAAGATAGGGATTGTTTGGCTATAAGAATACTTAATACTATAAAAGGTGTAAATTTAAGAAAAATGTATTTAGACATAGTTTCTGTAATAGGAACTAATGATAAAAATACTAATTCTAAAGGATTTAATCCTATGTCAAACACCCCTGTTCTTGATAATTTTTCAAGAGATTTAACAGCGATGTCAAAAAATGATTTAATTGACCCAGTAATAGGTAGGACAAAAGAAATAAACAGAGTTATACAAATTCTATCAAGGAGAACCAAAAATAATCCTTGCTTAATAGGTGAACCTGGGGTTGGTAAAACTTCAATAGCAGAGGGGCTTGCTAATTTAATTGTTAATGGAGATGTCCCAGAAATAGTAAAGAACAAGAGAGTTATAAATCTTGATGTTGGGGGGATGGTAGCAGGAACAAAATATAGAGGTGAATTTGAAGAAAGAATCAAAAGAATAATAGAAGAAGTAAAAAATAATAAAGATATTATTTTGTTTATTGATGAAATCCATTCATTAATAGGAGCAGGGGATGCAAGTGGTTCACTTGATGCAGCAAATATTTTAAAACCTGCACTTGCAAGAGGTGATATTCAGGTAATAGGTGCAACTACAATTGATGAGTATAGAAAATATATTGAAAAGGATGCTGCTCTCGAGAGAAGATTTCAAACGGTTCAAGTAAATGAACCAAGTGTTGAAGATTCAATAAAAATTTTAAATGGATTAAAATATAGATATGAAAAATATCATAATGTTAAAATCACAGAAGAGTCAGTAGATGCTGCTGTAAGGCTTAGTGCGAGATATATTCAAGATAGAAATTTGCCAGACAAGGCAATTGATTTAATAGATGAGGCTTGTGCCAAGATAAAAATCGCACATTTTTCTAATCCAACACTTTATAAAGAGTATGAAGAAAAAATGAAAACTCTTGATGAAGAAAAAGAAAAATATATTATAAAAGATGATTTTGAAAATGCAAAAAAAATTAAAGAAGAGCAAGAAAAATTAAAAAAACATTTTGATGATATAAAGAAAAAAAATGAATTTACTAATAATGAAAAAGAATTATCAATTAATGAAGATGATATAGCAGATGTTGTATCAACTTGGACTTCAATACCAGTTAAAAAAATCACAGAAGATGAAAATAAAAAGTTGGCAAATCTTGAAAATGATTTACATAAAAGAGTTATAGGACAAGATGATGCTGTATCAAGTATAGCAAAAGCAATAAGAAGAAACAGGATAGGATTAAAAGACCCCAAAAAACCGATAGGAACATTTTTGTTTTTAGGACCTACTGGTGTTGGAAAGACAGAACTTTGCAAAGCACTTGCAGATATAATGTTTGGTTCAGAAGAAAATCTAATTCGTGTAGATATGTCTGAGTATATGGAGAGACATACTGTGTCAAAGTTAATTGGTTCTCCTCCTGGTTATGTAGGATATGACGAGGGTGGACAATTGACAGAAAAAATAAGGAGAAAACCATATTCAGTAGTTTTATTTGATGAAATAGAAAAAGCCCATAGAGATGTTTTTAATATAATGCTTCAAATGTTTGATGATGGGCATATAACTGATTCACAGGGAAGAAAAGTTAGTTTCAAGAATTGCATAATTATTATGACTTCAAATGTTGGTGCGAATTTAATAATTGAGCCTAATAATTTGGGATTTAAACTATCAGATAGTGATGAGAAAAAAGAATATGAAGATATGAAGTCAAATATTATGAGTGAAGTTAAAAAGACTTTTAAACCAGAATTCATAAATAGAATTGATGAAATTATTGTATTTCATAAACTTGATAAAGAAAATATTAGAAATATTTTGGAATTACAGTTAAAAGAAATATTTGAAAGAGCAAAAGAAAGTCTAAATATAGAAATCACTATTTCGGATGAAGCAAAAGAGCTTTTATTAAAAGAGGGTTTTGAACAGCAATATGGTGCGAGAAAATTAAAAAGGACTTTAACCGAGATGTTAGAAAATCTAATTGCTGATGAAACTGTCAGTGGCAATATAAAAATAAATGATAGTGTTGTTATAAAAGTAAAAGATGATAAATTAGAGATAAAAAAAGATGCAAAAAAGTCAAAAAAAGAATGATATAGTTTTTGTTTGTGATGTTTGTGGTTATGATACAAATAAATGGTTAGGACAGTGTCCTAACTGTAAATCTTGGAATTCTTTTTTTGAAAGTAAAAAAAAATTATCAAAAAATGCAAATAATGTTACTATAAAAACTCCAAAAACAATTAATGATATAAAAATTGAAGAAATAGAGAGAATTAAGACAGGTTTTGATGAATTTGACAATTTGCTTGGTGGTGGCATTGTGAGGGGTTCATTAATTTTAATTGGTGGAGCCCCTGGAATAGGAAAGTCAACTTTGGTTATGCAGATAGCAAAAAATCTTGGTGATACTAGTAAAAGAGTGTTATATGTGACAGGAGAAGAAAATTTATCACAAATAAAACTTAGAGCAGTTAGATTAGGTAAAGTTAACGATAATGTTAAATTTGTAGATGAAACAGATTTACAGGTTATTGAAAATATAGTTTTAACTGAGAAGCCAGATTTGTTGATTGTAGATTCAATTCAAACAATTTCTACAAATAAGGAAGAAAGATTTCCTGGTTCAATTTCCGAAGTTAGGAATTCAGCAAATATTTTATTTAGATTATCAAAAGATCAAAAAATTGCTACTTTTATAATAGGACATATTACAAAAGATGGAAATGTGGCAGGACCTAAAATTCTTGAACATATGGTAGATACAGTTTTGTATTTTGAAGATGATAAATATAAAAATTATAATTTGATTAGATGTATAAAAAATAGATTTGGGTCAAATAAAGAACTAGCAATTTTTGAAATGACAAATAGTGGATTAAATGAGATTAAAAACTTATCAATGATTTTTTTAGATGGAAGACCAAGTGATGCTACAGGCTGTGTCATTACTTGCACCATTGATTCAAATAAACCCATTTTTTTGGAAGTTCAAGCACTTGTTACAAAATCATCATTTGGGCTTGCAAAGAGAACTATAAATGGTAGTGATTACAATAGACTTAGTTTATTAATTGCTATTATTGAAAAGAGATTAAATATACCTTTATATGAATATGATGTTTATATTAATATTACAGGGGGATTAAAGATTAAAGATACTTCTATTGATTTAGCAATTATTATGGCAATAATATCATCATATAAAAATGTTGCTTTGGGGAGTGATTTAGTATATTGTGGAGAAGTAGGGTTATCTGGTGAGATAAGGAATATTACAAATGTTGATATGCGAATAAAGGAGGCAATGAAATTGGGATATAAAAAAATATTTTTACCAAAAGTATCTATAGAAAATTTAGATAATAATTTTTTAAATAAATGTAAAAATATTCAAATTAAATCAATTTCAAATATTGCAATATAAATATGAAAAAGAATAAATTTAAAATTTTATATTTATTTTTTGTAGTTTGTCTATTGTTAAATAGCGAAGTTGTATTTACTTCATCACTTTATGATATAGCAAAAGAGTTGACGACTGAGACAGAGACAACAAAGAGAAAACCTAAAGGTTCTAAAGTTGAGAATGCACAATTTTATGATAAGATGTATGAGAAAAATCGGATTATTATAACAGAAGGTGATGGTGGTAATGGTGATGGTGGGAAAACATCTGGAAATACAACTAAAAAAAATAATGTAAATAAACAAAATATAAATGATTTTAGGACTAATGAGAGTAGTACAGGGAGTGGCCAAAAGTCAAATAAGGCGGCAAGATCTCTTAGAGATGCGATTGATGAATCAAGAAAAGAATCAATAGCAAGTGAACTTGCGACTGCACAAAATGTTGGTGAAGCATTAAGGAGAATTGAAGAGAGTGAAAGTATATATGAATCAATTAGAAAAGCGATTATTCAAGAGAGTATTAGGGCAAATGTTTTTGGTGAAAAAATTAAACCACAAATTTTTGAGCCGATAGTTGCTCCAGAAGAGAATACTACTGCTCCTACTACTGCAAGGGAGTTTAAAGTTCCTACACCATTAAGTAATAATTCAAATAATTTTCAGTTTAATAATAATAGAACAAAAACTAATATTGATATTGAAAATAGAAATGGAAGTCTTAATCCACAGTTTATTGATGATATAAATAAGCCAACAGCAGAGATTAGCACTGAAAGGCTTACTATTTCATATGATGATAATTTAGTTCCTACTGCAAATTTTATGGAAACTGTTTTACAGACAAAACAAAATAATGGTGCAACAATTTATGAAGCGAGGGAAAATAACGAGATAGCTGAAAGTGAAGTTTATGAAGAATATACAAATGATATAAATAACACTAATTCAAATTCTGTAACTAAGAAAAATAATAATAATGAAACTAAAAATGAAACAAAAGAAGTTGTGAGTGAAGAGACAGAAGAAGTTACTGATGATAACGAAAATATTGAAGTAGTAGAACCTGATGATGTAAACGGAGATAGTGGTGAAAAATTTGGAGATACAAGTGATATTGATTCAGTTTTTGACAATAATGGGAAAACAACACATATAAAAATTATTGAGATTGATACAAATGGTGGTTTGGGAATAAAAAATAATATTGGAAGTAGAAATTTAAATATCTATATCGGTATTTTCTCACTAATTTTATTATTTATACTGGGATTTATTGCTTATTTTAATTTAAGTAAAAAAATGATAGAATATAAAAGTTATTTTTAATGAGGAGTTATAAATATGTTAACTAATTCGATTTTAAATCAAATAATGCGGCATATAGTTCAATTTTTAGATAAGCCAGTAATATTTATATTACTTGTGATGCTATTTTTTTCAATTATTTTGGTTGGAGAATTAATTGCTGAATTTTTGGAGAGAAGAAAGATAAGTATAAAGGTTTCAAAAGTTATTGATCTAATTAGGTCGGGTGATAAAAAAACATCCTATATTATTTCAAATTGCAAATTACTTGATAATCAAAAAGAAATGTTTTTTGAAATAATTAAGCATAAAAAATTATCAAGAGAGTTAAAAGAGAGTTTGGCTGTATCCTTACTTGATAATTATGAGAGAAAGCAAAATATGAGAGTAAAAATAACTGAATTGATTGTTAAATTAGGTCCTACATTTGGTTTGCTTGGAACTTTAATTCCACTAGGACCTGGTATTATAGCATTAGCACAGGGAGATACGGCAACTCTTTCCTATTCATTGCTATCTGCTTTTGATACAACAGTTCTTGGTCTTGTATCTGGTGCGATATGTGCTTGTTTGACAGCTATTAGGAGAAATTGGTATGACAAAGATAAAATTATGTTAACTCTCCTTATGGAAGCAATAGTTGAGTCTGAATCAAATGTAGGAGGAGAAAATGCTTAAGAGTAGATTAAAGAGCAGAACAAGTATAAGTTATGATTCTGCAAATCCGATGGATAGTGTTTCAAATATGTCAGATGCAATGCTTGTATTAGCAGTTGGGATTATGCTTGCACTGGTTATAAATTGGAAAGTAGATTTACAAATAGCATACAATGATACAAATAAAGTAGATATTAGCAATAAAGAAAAAGAATTAATTGATTTAAATGAAGGAAAAACTGTTAATAATATGAGTTTGGAAGATATTGAAAGTATGTATAAAAAAACAGGCGAAGTATATACTGATATGAGAACAGGAAAAAGTTATGTAATTGTAGAAGAGTAACTTTTTTACTATGCTTGTGGTATAAACACAAATTAAAATATTAAGGAGTCTATTATGCCAAGTGTTAAGATTACAGAAACAATATTGAGAGATGCCCATCAAAGTATGATTGCGACAAGGATGCCGTATGAAGTAATGGAGCCTATTTTAGATGTAATGGATTCAGTGGGATATAATGCGGTAGAGTGCTGGGGTGGTGCAACCTTTGATGCTTGTTTGAGATTTTTAAAAGAAGACCCTTGGGTTAGACTTAGAAAATTAAAATCACATTTTAAAAATACAAAAATCCAAATGCTTTTTAGAGGTCAAAATATTTTAGGATATAATCATTATGCAGATGATGTTGTTGAATATTTTGTAAAAAAATCTGTTTCGAATGGAGTAGATATCATTAGAATTTTTGATTGTTTAAATGATATTAGAAATTTAAAAACTGCAATAGATGCAAGTAAAAAAGAAGGTGCACATGTGCAAGTTGCATTTTCATATACTTTGGGGTCAGCATATACAAATGAATACTGGTGTAAACTCGCAAAAGACATAGAGAATATGGGAGCAGATAGTATATGCATAAAAGATATGGCAGGACTACTTCTTCCCTATGAAACTGAAAAATTAATAAAGGAATTAAAGAAGAATGTAAAACTGCCAATAGAACTTCATACTCATTATACAAGTGGGATGGGTTCAATGACACTCATAAAGGCTGTCGAAGCAGGGGTTGATATTATAGATACTGCAATTTCATCATTAGCACTTGGTACAAGTCAACCAGCAACAGAAGTTATGGTAAAAGCATTTGAGGGGACAAAATATGATACAGGACTTGATATAGATAAATTAATAGAGATAGCAAAATATTTTAATGAATATCGAGATAAATGTTTAGCTGATGGATTATTAAATCCAAAAGTTATGACAGTAAATGTAAATACTTTGAAGTATCAAGTGCCAGGTGGTATGCTTTCAAATTTAATAAAGCAATTAACAGATGCTGGAGCAATTGATAGATTAAATGATGTTCTCGAAGAAATACCAAAAGTTAGAAAAGATTTTGGAGAGCCTCCACTTGTCACCCCATCATCACAAATTGTAGGAACTCAAGCTGTTATGAATGTTTTGAGTAATGAGAGATATAAAATAGTTCCAAAAGAGAGTAAAAAACTTGTAAAGGGTGAATTTGGAAAAACCATACTTGATATGGATAAAAATGTGGTAAAAAAAATATTAGGAGATGAAAAACAAATTACTTGTAGACCTGCTGACAATATTAAGCCACAGTTAAAAGGTTTTGAAGAAGAGATGAAAATGTATAAAGAACAAGATGAAGATGTTTTGACATATGCACTATTTCCAACTGTTGCAAAAGACTTTTTTGAATATAGGAGAGCAAAAAAAACTGGTATTGATAAAAATTTATATGATAAAGAAAAAAATGTTTATCCTATATAAAAATTCATAAAATAAAAAAAGTATTGCTATTAAACAATACTTTTTTTATTACTTTAAATGTTAGACAATTATTATTTTATAGTTATTCTACCTTCTCCATTAGGGTTTGAATAATTGCTTGTTCCCTCTGCTTTTAAATAATCTACGAGGACATCTACATCAGGCATTATTCTATCTTTTAGAACTTCACTTCCAACAAACATTGTAAAACCATCACCACCGTTCATTAACATATAATCGTGGCATGCAACAGTATAGTCCTTATTAATATCCAAGTCTTCTCCGCCAACTTTTATATCACTAACTCTATATTCTCCATCAACTTTTACAAAATTTCCTTTTTCATCAAGCAAAACTGCTGATGGCTTAGTTGTGTCTATTGTATAAGTTAAACCTGATACTTGTATAAACCCTCCATTTTCTTCTGGAAGTTTACTTGCACCAAGTTCAAGAGCATCTCTTACGATTGAACCCTTACATCTAATTAAGGTTGCCATATTATTAAATGGCATTACAGTTAAACAATCATTATAAGTAATATTTCCTTTTAACAATGGTTTTCTAACACCACCACCATTCATAAACCCTATATCAGCATCTAGGACATATCTATATGCATCAGCACATAAATCACCGAGATTTGTTTCTTGTTTTCTCACAAGTCTTTCTTCTGTTTTTGCATCATGAGTCACTAAATCAATTTGATTATCTGGAACAATTATTTCAGTCAAGAGATTTGAAAATTGACTTTGTATATTTTTTATATATGCATCAATTTTTTGATCTTTTATAACATTTAATTTACCTTCGCCATCCATAATACTTACAGCTTCTTTTGGTATTATTTCAGCATTAAAAGTTCCATCAGTTGAGATTGTGAGTTTACCTATGTTTTGTAATTTTGTTCCTGTTTGTGCTAATGTTATTTCTTTTCCATTTTTGTTTTTTACAGAATTAACAAAAGTTTCATGAGAGTGTCCATCAATTACCATATCTATGCCAGTAGTATTTTTGATTACTTCTGTAGATTTCCATCTATCAGTTGTGCCATCAATACCAAGATGTCCTACTAATATTACATAATCAACTCCTTCGCTTCTTGCATCATCAACTGCTGTTTGAATTGATTTATATAATGCCAATCCATTATTATCTTCTGATAGTGAGTAGATATAATTTCCATTTTCATCTTGAAAATATTTTGGAGTTGATTTTGTGAAAGATTCAGGTGTAGTAGCACCGACAAAGGCAATTTTTTTATTACCAAAAGTCATAATTTTATAAGGATTTAAAACAGGTTGATTTGTCCTTAAATCTATAAAGTTAGAACAAAAGATAATATTGTTTAAATCATAGCAATTTGATAAAAAGTTTTCCATATTGTAATCAAACTCGTGGTTTCCAGGAATTACCATATCATAGCCAACTTGCTTAATTATATCTACCAAGAATTTTCCTTTTGAAAGAGTACCAATAGGAGCACCTTGTGAAAAATCTCCAGCATCAACAAGTGCTACATAATTTCCTTCATCGAGCATTTGATTTTTGTAGTTAGAAAGTCCAGCATAACCTATGTTATCATCAACACCACAATGAACATCATTTGTAAAAAGAACCACTATATCTTTATCATTTGGTTCTATTTGAGTAGTAGTTGAAGTTTGGATTCTTGCGCAACCAAAAATCATTAATGAAATTAAAAATAGAGATAAAATTGCAGATAAAACTTTACTTTTAAATTGTCTCATAATTCATTTTGTGTGTAAACACACTTTCCTCCTTTAAATTTTTTATTTTAATAATATCACACACTATACTTTATGTGATAAAATTTGCAAAAATTATTCAACTGTAACCGATTTTGCAAGGTTCCTTGGCTTATCAACATCTAAACCTTTTTCTAAACTTGTATAATATGCTATCAATTGTGTAATAATTGATACAGGAAAGACAGCAAAACGATAATCAATATCTTTAATTGGAACTACAAATTTAGCTAAATCTTTTTTATATTCAAATTTTTCATTAATAATCAAAATGATTGCAGCCTCTCTTGCTTTTACTTCTTCAACATTTGATAGAAGTTTGCTACTAATATTTATATTTGTATCTATTGCTATTACAGGTATGCCTTGTGTGATTAGAGCAATTGTTCCATGTTTTAACTCACCTGCCGCATATGCATCTGTATGTATATAAGAAATTTCTTTTAGTTTCAATGCTCCTTCAAGAGATGATATATAATCTTGAAGTCTTCCTATATAAAAACAATCATTTTTAAATTTTAAAAATTTGGCAATCTCTTTGATGATTTTATCAGATGAAAAAGTATCAGTTATAATTTGTGGTATTAATTCCAAAGTTTTAGAAAAATTTATTAACTCATCTATTGTCATCATATTTTTCAGATAGGCAATTTTAGAAAATAATAAAAACAGAGTTGCTATTTGCACTGTATATGCCTTGGTTGATGCCACCGCTATTTCAGGCCCTGCATTTGTAAAAATGCAAAAATCAGATTCTCTTGATATAGTAGATGATCGGACATTTACAACTGATAAAATTTTTGCACCATAACTTTTTGCTAGACTTAGAGAAGCTATTGTATCAACTGTCTCACCAGACTGAGATATTGGTATTACGAGAGTATTTTTTGTAATCAAAGGCTCACTATATCTATATTCAGAAGCAACATAAGCTGTTATAGGAATTTTTATAATTGGAGAAAACACATTGCAAGCAACAAGTCCAGCATGTAATGCAGTCCCACAAGCCACAATTTGTATATTATCAATACTTTTTAAAAATTCATCTGTTATATTTTCTAAACTAAAGTCTGGGATGTGATTTTTTAAATGAGGTCTTATCGTATTTTCTAAAGCTTTTGGCTGCTCATAGATTTCTTTTATCATATAATGAGGATAGCCATCTTTCATTGTAGAATCATTACTCCAATTTAATTCACAAGGAGTAAGATTTATTCTTTCAAGATTATTAATATTATAAAATTTAATTTTATACTGCTCTAATTTAATTATGCTATCTTCTGGGACAATATAGTATTCTTTACTATAGGGGATGAGAGCAGTTAAATCTGATGATATTATTGAGCCTATATTTGAAATTGTAGAAACAAGAGGATTTACTTTTCTTATCGCAAATATTTCGTTTGGTCTATCATCAAAAATCACACAAAAAGCATATGTTCCTTTTATTTCTTTTGACAATCTACTAATTGATACAAGTGGGTCATTATTAGTTTCAGTATAAAACTTGTTTAAGATTATTGCAGCAATTTCAGTATCTGTGCTTGAAATTGTATTTTTAATATCATATTTATCTTTTAAACTAATATAATTTTCTATAATTCCATTGTGAACTAGATTAACAAAACCCGATTTGTGTGGATGTGCATTTTCAATAGATACATTACCATGTGTTGCCCACCTTGTATGGCCTATCCCACAATTAGATATAGATAGGTTTTTATCTATTAGTTTTTTCAAATTTTCAACTTTACCTACACATTTTATCGTTTCAACTTTATTTTTTTCATTAAAAAAAGAAACCCCCGAAGAATCATAGCCTCTATATTCAAGGGATTCTAAACCATCTATCAAAATTCTTTTTGAATCTATATTACCAGTAAAACCAATTATTCCACACATTTAATCATTTAAATAACTATTATTATAACTATTTTTATAGAAATATTTAAAAATAGTATATTCTCATTTTAAAAAAAGATATAAAAGTTTAATAAAACTTCTAATTATACAAATTTTTAAAATTCATGGGAACTTCTAAATTTACATTTTTTAAAATTAAATTTTAAAAATCACTGAATAATGAAGTTCCATAGAAACCTTAGGCAAAATACTCTTTTTAGAGATTTCCTTATAATAATAATTAATATCTCCTTTTAAATATTATAACACATAAATTTTATATTTTATATACAATATTGAAAAAATAATTATAATATTATAAAATGATAAAATGGAAAATAGTGAAAATTCAAGCAAAACATTAAAAAATGCATTAAATAAAGAAGAATTATTTAAAATTCTTATTGATAAAATTAATTCGTATATGAATAATTGTGATTTTTCTTTGCTTAAAAAAGGGTATAAAAAAGCAAGCGAATTACATTTAGGACAAAAGAGAAAAAGTGGTGAAGAATATATAATTCATCCACTAAGTGTGTGTATCATACTTGCTGACTTACATATGGATATGGAAACAATACTTGCAGGAATGTTGCATGACACTGTTGAAGATACAAATTATACAGTGAATGATGTTAAAAATGATTTTTCTGAAACTATTGCCATATTGGTTGATGGAGTTACAAAATTAACAAAACTTAATATTTCCAATGATAAAGTTGAAGAGCAGGCAGAAAACTTGAGACATATGTTTCTAGCAATGTCAAAAGACATTAGAGTAATAATAGTAAAATTGGCAGATAGACTTCATAACCTAAGGACACTTGAATATCAAACAAGAGAAAAACAAGAAGAGAAGGCATTGGAGACATTAGAAATATATAGTCCTATTGCAAATAGGCTTGGTATAAGTAAAATTAAAACTGAAATGGATGACTTGTCCCTTAGATATCTAAAACCAAAAGAATATGTTGAATTACAAAAGAGTATAAAAATAAGAAAAGATAAAAGGGAAACATTTATAAATAATGTGAGTTCATTTGTAAAACAAAAAATGAACGAGGCGAATATAGAAGTTGAGATTTATGGTAGAGTAAAAAATTTATTCAGTATTTACAAAAAAATGATAAACAAGCATAAAACTATTGATGAAATATATGATTTGTTTGCCATAAGAATTCTTGTAAATGATGTAAAAGATTGTTATGCTGCACTTGGTATAATTCACGAATTTTATACACCAATACCTGGTAGATTTAAAGATTATATTGCGATGCCAAAACCTAATAATTATAGGTCGCTACACACAACAGTTTTTGGAAAAGATACTATTCCTTTTGAAATACAGATTAGAACATATGAAATGCATAGAGTTGCTGAATATGGTATAGCAGCTCATTGGCTTTATAAAGAAAAGGGAAATAGTGAAACTATCAGTGATGTTTCCGAACTAAATAAAATGAATTGGTTAAAAGACATTTTGGATGTAAATAATAATGAAACAAATTCAGCAGAATTTTTAAAATTTGTAAAAAGTGATTTTGATTTATTTACCGAAAAAGTATATTGTTTTACTCCAAATGGGGATGTTATAACTTTGCCCTATGGGTCAACTCCGATTGATTTTGCATATATGATACATTCAGCAGTTGGGAATAAGATGGTTGGGGCGAAAGTTAATGATGTGTTGGTCACTATTGATTATAAAATTAAAAATGGTGATAGGATAAGCATTATAACATCAGGTAATTCAAATGGACCTTCAAGAGATTGGTTAAATATAGTAAAAAGCCCACAGGCAAGAACAAAAATCCTTCATTGGTTCAAACAAGAGGGAAGAGAAAAAAATATTTCAATTGGGAAAGAACTTGTTGATAAATATTTAAAGTCAAAAAAATATAAGCAAGATGAGTTATTCAAATCAGAATATATAAAATCTGCTTGCAAAAAATTTACTTGCCAAACTCTTGATGACTTATATGCAACAGTAGGGCATGGCGGCTTAAAAGAGAGTCAATTAGTTGCCAAATTAAAAGAAGAGTATGACAAGGAACATTTACAAAATATTACGGATGAGGATGTATTAAAAAATCTTGGAAATGTAGATAATAGAGAAGATTATAAGAGAGGCGGAATAATAGTAAAAGGTGTAAAAGACTTGGCTGTTAGATATGGTAGATGCTGTAATCCTGTTCCAGGTGATGAGATTATAGGATTTGTAACAAGAGGTAGGGGAATAACAATTCATAGAACAGATTGTAAAAATATTATAGATCTACCTGAATTTGAAAAGAATAGAATTATGCCAGCTACTTGGGAGTTAGATGGCAGTAGTAATTATGAAACTTCAATTAATATTTATTGTAATAATAGGCAGGGAATTTTGGTAGACATTTCAAAAATTTTTAATGAAAATAGTATTGATATAATGTCATTAGAGGGTAATACTGTAAAAGATAAAGTTATAATTAAAGTAAAATTTAAAATAAAAAATAAAAATGACATCGAAAATATAAAGAAAAAAATAATTAATATTAAAGATGTAGTTGATATAAAAAGAGTATAGGAGGAAGTCTCAAAAACATGAGTTATAAAATTGCGATTGATGGGCCAGCTTCTGCTGGAAAGAGTACCATAGCAAAATTATTGTCAAAGGAATTAGGATATGTCTATATTGATACAGGGGCAATGTATAGAGCTCTTGCAGTATTTTTATTAGAAAACGAAATTGATATTAATGATGAAATATTAATTAAAAAAAATATTGAAAATGTTAATATTGATATTGATATTGAATATATAAATGGAGAACAAGTAGTAAAATTAAATGGGAAAAATGTAAATAAAAAAATCAGGTCAAGCCAAGTTAGTGATGCTGCATCAAAAATAAGTGTTTTTAAATGTGTGAGAGATAAATTACTTGTTTTACAGAGAAAACTTGCAAATGAGCAAAATTGTGTGATGGATGGGAGAGATATTGCATCAAATGTAATACCTGATGCAAATTTAAAAATTTTTTTAACTGCAAGTCTTGATTGTAGAGCAAATAGGAGATATAAAGAATATATAAAAAAAGGATTTAAGACTACACTTGATGAAACAAAAAAAGAAATTAAAGAAAGAGATAATAGAGATATTAATAGAGCGAATAATCCATTAATAAAAGTTAGTGATGCACATTTACTTGATACAACCAATATGGATATAGATGAAGTGCTTGATAAAATTTTAGAAATGTCAACGGGTGGATTTGATAATGGAAATTAAAATAGCAAAACATGCAGGTTTTTGTTTTGGGGTAAAGAGAGCAATAGAAATTGTAGATAATTTAATTAGAGAAAAAAATAAAAGTCAAAACATTTATTCTGTAGGAGCAATTATTCATAATGAAAATGTTATAAATGAGTATAAAAAAAATGGAATGATAATCATTGATGAAGATGAAGCAAAAAAATTAAAAAATGAAATAGTTATAATAAGAACTCATGGAATTGAAAAAGATATATATGATTTACTCATAAAAAACAATAATAAAGTAATTGATTTAACTTGTCCCTATGTAAAAAAAATTCATAATTTGGTTATAGAATATGATAATAAAAATTATAATATTATAATTATTGGAGATAAGAATCATGCAGAAGTAAAAGGGATAGTTTCTTATGCTACAAAAGCCGTATCAGTTATAAGCGATGAAAAAGATATAGAAAATTTAAAAATTAGTAGAGATTTAAAAACTGTTGTTTTTTTTCAAACGACTTCAAATATTAAAAAAAGTAAAAAATTAGTTGATATTTTAAAAAAATTATTTTATAATTGTTTGGTGGTAGATACTATATGCAAAGTTACTTTTGATAGGCAAAATGAAGTTTATGAATTATCAAAAAATTCGGATGTAATGTTAATTTTAGGAAGCAGTACATCATCAAATACGAAAAAATTGTATGATATTTCAATGTCAAATTGCGAGAGAAGTTATTTAATAAATGATGTTGAAAGTTTAAAAAATCTTGATTTATCAAATGTTAATATTTTAAGTATTTGTACTGGAGCATCTACACCAAATGAGTTAATTGAGGAGATAGTTTTACATGCAAGAGCAAAGTTTTGAACAAATGATTAATGAGACATTTAAAGACATTGCACCTGGTGATATTGTCACAGGAACTGTCATAAGTGTTTATAGTGATTATGCCACACTCAATATTGGCTACAAACATGATGGAGTATTAAAGAGAAGTGATTTTATAAATGATCCAAATGTTGATTTAAAGAAAGTTTTTAATATTGGGGACACTTTAGATGTAAAGGTGATTAAGTTAAATGATGGGGAAGGACAAGCAGTACTGTCAAGAAGAGAAATTGTTAAAAATGAAGTTAATAGTAAATTGCAAAAATTATATGAAACTGGTGGGATAAAGAAAGGTAAAGTAATCAATGTAAATGATGGTGGATTAATAATTGAGATAGAACCTTTGGTTAATGTATTTATGCCAAAGTCTTTGATTAGTAATAAAATTGAAAATGATTTAAAAAAATATTTAGGGACAGAATTGGAATTTTATATTACAGAATATAAGCCATTGAAGGGAAGATGTATAGCTGATAGAAAGAAAATTGTTGTCGAAGAAGAAAAAGCAAAAAAGGAAAAGGCTCTAAGTAGTATAAAAGTTTCACAAGTAGTTGAGGGGACAGTTCAAAGTATTCAAGACTATGGTGTATTTGTAGATATTGGTGGTATTTCTGGTTTACTTCACATTAGTGAGATAGGGTGGGGAAAACTACAAAATCCAAAAAAAGTATTTAAAGTTGGTGATAAAATAAAAGTCCTTATTCGTGAAATAGTTGATGATAAAATTTCTCTTACTGCAAAATTCCCTGATGAAAATCCTTGGGTTTTGGCCAAGACACAATTTGCAGTAGGAAATGTTGTTAAAGGAAAAGTTGCAAGATTAACTGATTATGGTGCTTTTATTTCCCTAAATGATAATATTGATGGTCTTTTACACATATCAGAGATTAGTTGGGATAAAATTAAAAAAGTGAGTGATGCAATAAATATTGGAGATTTGATAGATGTTAAAATAATTGACTTTGATGAAAAGAATCAAAGGATTTCACTTAGCATTAAACAACTAACCGAAAAGCCAGAGGAAAAAGAAATACAAGATATAGTTGATGTAGACATAGAGGAATATAGCAAGAAATTGGATGAAGACAATAATCTATTATAATTGAAATAATTAATAGGGTTTAAGTTGGAGCAGCTTTTAGGCTGCTTTTATTTTAAAGGTTTTTTATGAAAAAAATAATACTTGCAAGTAATTCTTTTAGACGAAGAGAATTGTTGTCAAAACTAAATATTAAATTTGATGTAAAAGTAGCAAATATTGATGAAGACTTTGATAAAAGTATTGATGTCGTAGAAACAGTTAAGAATATTTCTTATCTAAAAGCAAAAAAAGTTTTTGATGAGAATAAAGATGCTATAGTAATTGGGAGCGATACTATTGTTTATTTTAATAATGAAATTATTGGTAAACCAGAGAGAGAGCTATTAAAAAAATATAATACTGATGATTTTTACAAATTAATTAGAGAAAATGAAAATGTGTTGAAAGAGGCAGAAGATATAGCTTTTAATATGTTAAAGAGTTTTTCAAATAGGACTCATGAAGTAATGACGGGAATTGCTATTATTAGTGAAAATAGAGTTTTTAAAGATGTAAGCATAACGAAAGTCACATTTTCAAATTTAACCGATGATGATATTTTAGAATATGTAAAAACTAATGAGCCGTTTGGGAAAGCAGGAGGCTATGCAGTTCAAGAAAATGCTGGGAAATTTATTGAGAGAATTGATGGAGATTTTTGGACTATTGTAGGTTTTCCATTAAATATAGTTTTTAATGAATTAAAGAATATAGATTTATATTGATAGGAGTTTTATGATAAGTATTAGAAAATTAGATAAATTTTCAAAACTGATTTTTAAAATTTCAAAACAAATATTTAAATTTGCAATATATGTTTTAATTGTTTTTTTTATAGGTGTAAAACTTTTTAATTTTGGTATAAGATTATTTTATGAGAGAGCAGTAGATACAGAAAATGGCAAAACTATTGATTTTATAATTAATAATGGAGATGATGTAAAAACTATTGCAAATAATTTATACTCTGCTGGGCTGATTGATGATACACTTGCATTTAGGTTTAGAGCATATATCTATAAAATAAAATTTACTCCAAATGTATATAGTTTAAAATCAACTATGACTATAAAAAATATGCTAGATATTTTTGATGATAATGACCATATAGAGATTACAACAACAAATATTTCAAATGAGAGTGAAGAAGAGCAATATGAATTATCTCCAGAAGATGAATGATTATTATGAAAATAGATTAGAAGATTTTATTTTTTCATTTTCTAATATTGACTCAAATGAGATGATAATAAATGAGTTAAAGAGAGAAGCAATAGATTTAGATGTGCCGATAATTAGAAATGAGACTGCAGATATTTTATCTATTCTAATAAAAATAAATAAACCAGAAAATATACTTGAACTTGGGACAGGAATAGGGTACTCAACCCTGATTATGTTATTTTCTAGTGAAGAATCAAAAATTACTACCATTGAAAATTACAAAAAACGAATTGAAATAGCAAAAAAAAATTTTTTGAAATATGATAAAAACAATAATATCTTTTTGATAGAGAGTGATATAACCGATTCTTTAAAAGTATTAGACAAAAAATTTGATTTTATTTTTTTGGATGCTGCCAAAGCTCAATATCCTATATGGTTTGAGTATTTAAAAAAAATAATTAATAAAAATGGTATAATATTTGCAGACAATATTTTTAGAGATGGGGAAGTTATAGAGTCTCATTTTGCTATAAGAAAAAGAAATAGAACAATACACAAGAGAATGAGAGAATTTTTACAAATTTTAAAAGATGATATAGATTTTGATACAAAAATTATTAATATTGGAGATGGAATAACAATTTCAATAAAAAAATAGATATGAAAAAGCCTGAATTATTAATGCCAGCTGGTGATTTTAATACATTAAAAATAGCATATAATTATGGTGCAGATGCTTGTTATATAGGTGGTAATTTCTTTTCACTTAGAGCAAATGCAACAAATTTTAGTGATGAAGAATTGGAAGTTGCTATAAAATATGCACATAGTATAAAAAAGAAAATCTATATAACTGCAAATATTTTTGCTTTTAATGATGATTTAGAAAAAATCAGAGAGTATTTTTTATATTTAAATAAAATAAAGCCAGATGGAGTTTTAATATCAGACCTTGGGGTTTTACGGATTGCAAATGAAATTTTAACTGATGTAGATATTCATATATCAACTCAAGCAAATACAACAAATTTATCGGCAGTTTTATTTTATAGAGATTTGGGTGTAAAAAGAGTGGTATTGGCAAGAGAGCTGAGTATGAAAGATATAGAATTTATAAAAAGCAAAGTAAAAGATAGTATTGAAATAGAGACTTTTATTCATGGTTCTATGTGCATTTCCTTTTCAGGTAGATGTCTTCTATCAAATTTTTTAACTGGCAAGTCGTCAAATCTTGGAGAGTGTACCCATCCTTGTAGGTGGAAGTATGAAATACAAAATAAAGAATTTGAATTTATAGAAGAGACAAGAAGAGATGAAAAATATACCATAATTGAAAATGAAAGGGGAAGTTATATTTTTAATTCAAAAGATTTGTGCATGATAGAACATATAGATGATTTGATAAATGCAAATATTGATTCATTAAAAGTTGAAGGTAGAATGAAGAGTGAATTATATATAGCAACTATTGCAAGGGTATATAGAAAGGCAATAGATGATTATGTAAATGATAAGGAATTATATAAAAATAATAAAGATATTTATATTGATGAAATAAAAAAATGCACATACAGAGAGTATACAACGGGATTTTTTTATGGGAAGCCAAATGAGAAGACACAAGTTTATGATGAAAGCACATATATAAATGGAGCAAAACTTTGTGGAATAGTAGAAAAAGTAGATGATGATTTTTCATATTTTACACAAAAGAATAAATTTTCTGTTAATGATGAATTAGAAGTTATGGATAAAAATTTTGAAAATAGAAAAGTTAAAGTTTTAGAAATGTTTGATGTAGACACTGGTAAAACAATTACTACTTGTCCACATTCCAAACAAAAATTAAAAGTTAGATTTGATAATAAAGTGGATGTGGGTTTGGTTTTAAGAATAGTATGAAGTATAAATTAAATATTAAAAATATTCCTAAATATTTGTCATATGTTTTGCTGTTTTATATATTTATATGTGCTTTAACAGTTACATTTAGTTTTGTTATGATTATAATTTTTATTTTAATGTCTATTTTATTGTATCTATTGTCATATTGCCTAAATCATCCATACGACTATAAAAAAGAGAGTCCAAGATTTTTTAATGTTTTTATAGAAACTATATCCATATTAATTTTTTCATTTTTTTCTATTATGATTTTAATAAATACAATATATCCAATGCAGTATATAGATAAGAATAAAAATTTTGACTACATTATAGTTTTTGGTGCAGGAGTATCAACTGATGAATCAAAAAATATTATTATCAATAAGAGAATTGAAACTGCTTTAAAATATTATGATGTAAATAATAGGACAAAATTTGTTTTATCTGGTGCAAAAGGTGATAATGAATTTATAGAAGAAGCATTTTATATGAGAAACTATATGCTTAGTAGTGGAGTGCCCAATGATAGAATTTTGGTTGATATTTTTTCAAATAATACTTATGAAAATATTAATAATTCCCTATATATAATAAAAGAAGATATGATAAATAGAAATAGAAGAGAAAGCATTTTTGGTAGACCATTTAAAAAAGATATGGATTTTTTTATATATGATAATGTTGAGATAGGTTTTTTATCAAATGAATTCCATTTAATGAGAATAGATATGATGGCAAAATTAAAAGGTGTAAAGAAACCTATAAATATTGTAGTAAAAACTACTCCATTTTATTTATTGTATTATGAAATTAGAGAAGTTTTATCAATTTTGAAGGCTTTTGTGTTATTTCAGTTGAAAATTGTTTAATGGGAATTATAAAAAGCATCTGTTGATGTAGTGTATAAGAATAGAAACTATTATAAATAGAAAAAGTCATTTCAAAAAAGAAATTGTTTCCTTGATCTGGATAGCAAAAATTCTATAATTATGTGGGAAAATGATTAAGTCTAAAATTAACAAATTAATAATAAGTAGTAAAAAAAGAATTAATTGGAAAGTTGTTGAAGAATATTTAAAAAAATATGATAACACAGTTGTTATTATTGAAGAGACGACAGAATCTGTTAATATTGATAAACATTTTATAGATGAATATGTTGGTTCTAAATATACAAGAAGTTTGAAAGGAACAAATGCATTAGTTAAAGCTAATATTCCAATTATTTTAGAGGAAATAATAAAAAACTCATACAATAAAAGACATATAGATGATTATAATTTTAAACATAAAAGTTTTGCTAAGGGTGGATGGAATAGATATGATTCAAATATACTTATGCCAATTAGAAATGACAACAAAGAAATTATTGGATATAGTGAATATAAAGTAACATTAGTAGTTCGAGTAATTAAAAATAACAAACTATACTTATATGATATAATAAACATAAAAAAAGAAACTGGCAACCCACTCTAAGACATAAAGTCAAGTGGTAAAAACCCGTTCCTTGTTTATATACTAATATAGATTGTTATAAATGTCAATATAAAATAGCAAAAAAGCTATTCACAAAAAGGGATGTGAACCACATATGACTAAACTTTCGGTAAAAAAACACTATTATTTATATATATTTTATCAATTTAAAAAAATGTTAAGTTATTAGGAATATAATTAGGTAAATAATAATATTGTGATTAAAAAACTATTGGAGAAGATATTTAGGTTAATTCTAATATCATTTGAAAATTTAATAAAAAACAATGTGGTAGAATCTACAAGGTTTGAATATAAGAAAATTTTAAATATAGAAAGTTTACATCACACTATTGATGAATTTGATAATTGTGGTGGTGGCTATATTGTCTATGGCTATTATGTCCGTAAAATGTAAAGCACTATAAAAGCAAATGATAAGATATAGAAAAAGTATATAAATAAAGTATATAAATAACAGATATGGAGAAGCTGTGAGCATAGCAAATATATGAAAAAGAAATTTATAAAGGAATAAAGGTGAAAATTATGGTTTTTAGTCAAGACATTAACAAATTATTTTGTTATAAAAAAGAAACAGAAGTAAGAGAAATCAATATTAAAATTTATGAATTAGAGCATGTAAAGACAAAAGCAAAAATTTTATTGTATGAAACAAAAGATGACAATAAAGTTTTTAATATTTGTTTTAAAACTCCTGTGAATAATAATAAAGGGATACCTCATATACTCGAACACTCTGTATTATGTGGTTCAAATAAATATAATGTAAAAGACCCTTTTGTTGAACTTGCAAAGAGCTCCTTAAATACTTTTTTAAATGCAATGACTTTTTTGGATAAAACTTGCTACCCAGTTGCTTCTTGCAATTTAAAAGATTTTAAAAATTTAATGGATGTATATTTAGATGCAGTTTTTTTTCCAAATATTTATAAAAATAAATATATATTTATGCAAGAAGGTTGGCATTATGAAATTGATGATAAGAATACTGAAATCATAAGAAATGGTGTAGTTTTTAATGAAATGAAGGGAGTTTTTTCTGACCCACAAGGCATATTAGAACATAGTATATTAGAATCTTTATATAGTGGGACAAATTATATGTATGAGTCAGGCGGGATGCCAAATGAAATTGTAAATTTGACTTATGATGAATTTTTAGATTTTCATAAAAGGTATTATTCACCTACTAATTCTATAATTTCTCTATATGGGGATATGGATTTCAATGAGAGATTAAAATATATTGATGAATATTATTTAAGTAAGTTTGATTATGTAGATATTAGTTCTTTTAATAAAAATAATGTATCAAATAATACAGTTAAAGATATAAACATAAAATATTTTGATTCAAAAAATACAGACAATAATATTTTATCTTTTAATTATCTATTAAATGAAGAAAAAGATACAATTAGTCATATAGTTTTGTTAGTTTTAAATTATATTTTGTTTGGTCAAGAAGGAGCAATTATTAAAGATAAACTAATTAAATTAAATCTGTGTGATACAGTTTTAAGTCAATATGAACATAGTTTTCAAAAGGGATATTTTAGTATAGTTTTGCATAATGTTATTTTAGATAATGAGTATGATAGTGATAAAATATTTTATATAAAAAATAAAATTAACGATTTATTGATAGAATTAGTAAATAATGGAATTAGTAAAGATAAATTAGTTGCAGGTATAAATTCTGTGCATTTTAGTTTTTTTGATAATGATACCATGTATCCTAAGGGTTTAAATTATATTTTAAACTCTCTTGATTCTTATTTATATGGTAAGGATGTTGATATTTTTATAAAATATAAAAAGGCATTTGAATATTTAGAAAATGAAAATTTAGATTCAAAAAATAATATTTTTATAAATACTATAAAAGAATTATTTTTAGATAATGAGATGACATCTACTTCTCTAATATATCCAAAAACAGATTTAATAGTAGAGAATTCAATTAGTGAAAAAAAAGCATTAAATGAATTTAAAAATAGTTTATCAAGTGAGCAGATTAATAATATTATAAATGAAAATAACAATTTAAAAATCTATCAAAGTGAAAAAGATGATTTTTCATGTTTGCCAACTCTAGATTTAAAAGATATAGATCGTAAAAAAATTGTAGCTGATTTTGATATTTTGGATGTTTATGGTAAAAATACATTATTTACAAATAATGATAATGAAGAGTTAATATATTTTAATTTTAATATTAAATTACCCAAATTATCAAATATTGAAAAATATTATTTATCAATTTTAACAAAATTATTTACAAAAGTTTCAACTAAAAACTACTCATATAGTGAATTGAATAATCTTATTGACACATATACAGGTCAATTCAGCATTAATGTTAGTGTAGTTTCTAATATTTCATATTTAAAAGTATCTATAAAAACTACAAAAAAGAATTTTTATAAGGCGATAGAAATATTAAAAGAGGTTTTATTTAATACTAAAATAAGTGAGGTTGAAAGAATCAAAAGTATATTATTAGAATGCAGGATAGAATCAAATTTATCAGTTCAAAATAACGGGCATATAGCCTCACTAAATAGAGCAAGTAGTAATATAAGTTTAACTTCAAATTATTTTGACTACATGAGCATAAATGGTATTTCTTTTAATATGTTTTTAAATGAATTGTTAAAAAAATACGATGAAAATGTTTTATTAATTTTTAATAATTTAAATATATCTTATAGTAGCATTTTAAATAATAAAGATATTTTCTTTGACTTCCTTTGTAGTCATGATAATCAAAAAATGTGTAAAGATGGTATTAAAAAAATCATAGATGGGTTTAATTGTATAAAAATAGATAATGAGAATAATTATTCAGTGTTTTTTGATATTAAAAAATTTGATAGAGTTAGTAAAACCGAAGGCTTTATAACAAATAGTGATGTAAATTTTGTTTCGCGAGTTGGTAAGTTTAATAATAAATATACAGGTGTTTTACAACTTGTTAAAACAATTTTATCGTATGATTATTTGTGGACGAATATTAGAGTTTTGGGTGGTGCATATGGAATGGGGGTTAAAGTTAATAGAGAGGGTAGCATAGGCTTTACAACTTATAGAGACCCAAATTTATCAAAAAGTGATATTATTTTTAAAGATATAATTAAATATTTAGAAAATATTAATTTTAGTGATGATATTTTAACAAAATATAAAATTGGGACAATTGGCACAATTGATATGCCTTTAAATGATGTAATGAGACATGAAAGAAATGTGCGATTATATTTATTAAATATTACAAATGAGGAACTAAATAGAGAAAGAAGTGAAATACTTGATGCAAGTATATTAGATATAAAAAATACAATCAATATTTTAAGAGAAGTCATTTATACAAATGAGATATGTAGTCTAATTAGTGAAAAGAATCGGGAAGAGGGAAAAGAATATTATAAAAATGTAAAGGATTTATTTTTTAATGAATAATCAATTAATGTTTAAATCTGGATTTGTGAGTATTATTGGGGAACCAAATGTAGGTAAGTCTACATTGTTAAATTCAATTATAGGTGAAACAGTTTCCATAACTTCTAAAAAGCCTCAGACAACGAGAAGAAATTTAAAAGGGATTTATAATGATAGTGATTCTCAAATAATTTTTGTTGACACACCAGGTATTCATAAAGTTAAAAATAAACTTGATGAATATATGGATTTATCGATTAAAAAATCTTTGAATGATATAGATTTGATTTTATATTTAATTGATATAAATAGTATAGACATAGAAAATATTGAAAAAAAAATTAAAAAAATATCTCATCTAAAACAAGTTAAAATTTTGGCTATAAATAAAATTGATGTTTATAATTATGATTTTTTGAAAATTGATGAAAAAATTAATGATATTATAAAAATAGATTTTTTAAAAACTGTTTTTAATGATATTGTATATGTATCATCACTCAAAAAAAAGAATATTGATATTTTGGTTAATACAATCAAAAAATATATTCCATATGGACCTATGTATTATGATGTAAATGATTTTACAGATGAAACAGAAAAAAACATTGTGGCTGAATACATTAGGCAACAGTGCCTTTATAAATTAAGTGATGAAATCCCTCATGGTATAATTGTTGTAATTGATAAATTTATAGAAAAAAAAGATATTTGCCATATATTTGCGAAATTAGTTTGTGAAAAGGATGCACATAAAGGGATTATAATAGGAAAAGATGGGAAAATGTTAAAAAATATTGGCACGGCATCAAGAATAATGATAGAAAAGTTTTTAAATAAAAAAGTAAATTTACAAATTTTTGTCTCTGTCAAAAAAAATTGGAGGGATGAAGAAACAAATTTGATAAATTTTGGATTTAACAAAAAAAGAATTTAATATGGATACAAAAAATAAAACTATAATTGTAAATGGTATTATAATCAAAGTAGAATTAATAAAAGAATTTGATAAAAAACTAACATTAGTGACTTCTGAGCTTGGTAAAATTAATGTCATATCTTTTGGTTCAAATAGGCAAAATTCTAAAAACATTTCTAAAACAAATATTTTTGTAGTGGGAGAATTTGAGTTAAAAATTATCAAGGGAATTTATAATTTAAATAGTGTAAAAGTAAAAAAATATTTTACAGATTTATCAAAAAATGTAGATAATTTTATTTATGGAAATTATTTTTTGGAGTTATTAAATTATTTTTCTTTTGAAAATAATCCAGACTTTAAAATTTTAGATTTAATGATAAATTCTCTTGATAGTCTTATTAAAGATAAAATGAATAAAACATTGATAAGAAGAGTTTTTGAGTTAAGATTACTTGCGATTCAAGGTATTGCAAAAACCGCTGATTTATTACCACAAACTACTACAGAAACTGTAAAATATGCGTGGAATTATGTGTTAAATAGCGATATAAATAAACTATTTAATTTTAATTTAGATGATATATATTTAAAAGAATTTGAATTTTTGGTAAAAAAAGAATTAGATATTAATGTAGATTATAAATTCAACTCTCTTGATTTAATTTGATATTTAATATAAAATAATGAAATATATAAAAACTTTACAATATATCTAGAGTTTTTTAAAATTATAAACATTGGGAGCATTATGAGTAATATAAAAAAAATTTCAATTTGTGCTATTTTGGTAGCAGTATCATTTGCATTAAGTAGGATAAAGATGCTTGAATTCTTGTTCCCATTTGGTGGCTCCATCACACCTTTTTCAATGTTGTTTTTATCTCTTCCTGCATACTTTTGTGGGGTAAGATATGGTATTTTATCTTGTCTCGTTTTTTCAATATTACGGTTAATATTTGGTTCTAATATATATTATCCAATGCAAGCTTTTATTGATTATGTATTAGCATATTTTTTCTTTTTTTTAACAGGATTAAATTTTTTCAAAACAAGACCAAATGGTTTTTTAATTTCTTTTATTATTGCAGTGCTTTTTAGATTATTGTTTTCTGCAATTTCTGGACTCATATTTTTTATGGAATATACACCTGATGGTTTTAATAAAATTTTATATCCTTTTATATATAATGCGATGTATATAATACCAGAACTTGTTATTTCAATAGTTTTAATTAAAACTAGTTTTTTTAAAAAATATATTTTGGAATTTGAAATTTTTAATTATTTAAGTAAGCATTGATGAAGAAAAACCTTTTTAATAAAATTTTATTCATTCTAATTGCATTACTAATTATTTGTAATGTGTATTTTTTAATAATGGTAGATAAAATTGCAACTAAGAATAATGAAATACCAATTGTTGATAAACAGAAGTTTGAAGTCATAGATTATAATTTATTTGATGGTGAAGAATTGATTTTTCCAACTCATCAAGATGTAGGGCAGATGATGAGTTGTATATTAAAAACAAAAAACAATAAAATCATAGTTTTTGATGGTGGTAGAAAAAAAGATGCAAAATTTTTAGTTGATATCATAAATGGCTATGGAATATATGAAGTTGATTCTTGGTTTATTTCGCACATTCATGATGACCATATAGGAGCAATTTGTGAAGTTATGAATAGTTTTAGAGATAATCTACATATTAGAAATATATATTTTAATTTTGCAAAGATTGAATGGTACTATGAAAAAATGGGTGAGGATGCAGGATATGTAGATTTAATTTTATATTGGTTTAATGAGTATTCAAATTATTGTGGAAGCAATAATAAAGAAGTTAATTTTCATAACAATATTAAGGGAAATGATTATTTTATAATTGATGATGTGAGAGTTAGTGTGATAAATGATATTTATTTATTAGATAGCGACCCAATTAATAATACATCTATTGTTTATAGGGCAGATGTATCTAATAAAAGAATAATGGTGCTTGGAGACATTGGCTGGTATGGAGGAGATGCTATTTTAAAAGATACAAGTAAAGAAGATTTAAGAAGTGATATAGTAGTTTTATCACATCACGGTCAAAATGGTTGTGGATATGAATTATATGAAGCAATATCTCCCCAAATTGCACTTTGGCCTACTACAAAATATATATATGAAAATGTTGATAATATTTATAAAACTAATGAAACAATAGAATGGATGAAAAAATTAAATGTTATTAATGTTTTAGGTTTTGAGTCAAATTATATAATAAAATAAGAAAATATCTAAAAAATTATATTTTATCTAAAGTCTACTATGAAACTTTCATTATTTAGTCATTTTTAAAATAGAATTTTTAAAATTGTTTATTATTTGAGATTACCATAATTTATAATATATGTTTTAAAAATTTAATTTAATATTTAACTTAAAAAAATTGATAAAAATTATATATAAAACATAGTTATTAATAGTTTAAAAAAGATTTCAATTATAAGTGTAAGAACTAATAAGATATTCATATATTTATAAATTTTGATATGGTTATTTATAAACTAAAACTTAATAAGGTTTTAGTTTTTTTGTTTTCAAAATTTCTTTATGGGTATGGGTGAGTTATCTACAGATAGGTCGACCTATGACTAACATTACAATCTTGGAAAAGGGCTCGCGGTGCATCGCCCCTACATTTTTCAGGTTCACCCATACGACTACCACTACTGTCTTGCATACGGGCTCGCAATGCTTCGCCCTTACTACTAACTCTACTGTCTTGCTACGGGCTCGCACTGCTTCGCCCCTACAACTAACACTATTGTCTTGCTACGGGCTCGCTTAGGGCTCCCAGTGGTTCGCCCCTACGGCCCCTACTTTTTTCAGGTTCGCCCTTACAAATACACCCGGTATAAAGTCAATATTTCATAGAACTATTAAAGGGGGATT
>CAMIYN010000009.1 GCA_946403075.1 uncultured Lachnospiraceae bacterium
ATAATGTTATTTTAATGATTTTTATTTATTTAATCAATAAAATGTTTTTTTTATAGGAAGTTGATTTTTTAATTTATAGATTTTTAATAAAAATATTTTAATTTGTGAGAAGTTTTAAAATTTTATCAAATACCTAAAAATTGTGTTCAAAAATTGTAAAAAAATTATTGTTTTGAACATTAATAAAAAATGTGGAAAAATATAAAAAAATTTAAAAATAAAATTTTTATAAAATTAAATATAGAGTGATAAAAATTAATGTGAAAAAATGCTGTATTTTCAAGTTTTTTTTGAGAAATTTAATTTATTTTTGATATTTAATCAGTAATAAAAAAATTATTTTTTTTTAATTTAGAAAGGTAAATTGTTTAAAACTCTTGAAAAATGTTGAAAAGTTTTGCTTTGTTTGTTATAATCCAATATGTGAAAAACTGTCCTTTTGTTGTGCAAAAAAGAACAGTATTTTAGATATATCATTAAATTTAAGTGAGGTATATTGCTATGTTTCAACTAAAAATCAAGAGGTTAGTTGCCATAATACTTGTGGTTTGTATGCTTTTAAGTAACAACGGCATAACAGTATTAGCTAATGGAGTTGACGGTGTCTTGGATGAGGCTCTCGTAGGTGGCAGCCAAACTGCGCCTGATTACTCCAAAGATGTAGAGGAGGAGACCACTACATATAGTTATGTAGGGGAAAGTGAAAAACCTGAAAAAGATGGTGAGGATGAAAATATTGTCTTGGATGAAGAAAAAGACAAAACTCCTAATGATGAAAATATAGCTGTGACAAATGACTCACAAATAGAGGAAGAAAATTCTTTCTCTAATGATTTTGAATTTGATAAAAGTGATGATTTAGTTGATCCAAGTGATTTTGTAGAAAATGATGATAAACAATACGAATATGAAGAAGAGCCAGAAGAAGATGAAGTTGTAGATAGTGAAACCTTAGACGAAGATATAGAGGTTGTTGAAACAAGCGATATAATTAATATAGATGAAACAAGTGAGATTAAAGAAACAGATTTATTTATAGAAGAAAGTAAAATATTAGAGTCAAGTGAGATAGAAACAGAAGTTGTAGAAGAGAGTGAAACAGAGACAGAAGTTGAAATAGTAGAGAGTGAAGTTCTTGATTTTGATATAGCAAGCTCTTCTGATTTGGAATTAGTAAAAGAAGAAAAAGAAAAAGAATATAAAGTAGTAAAGAGATATATAAGAGCAACAGATACAGAAATAGTTGATGATGGACTTTTGCACAATTGGGAAATTGTAAAAGTCTTACTTAGTAATAGTGAGGGTTCTGTGGCAAAGGCAATAAGTGCAGAGGAGCTAGAATCAAAGTATCTCGCAAAAACTGTGAAGGTCTTGCTTAGGGATCAATATGGAAATGAAAAAGTAGTGAGAGTAAAAACTGATTGGATATACACTGCATCAATTATAGGTAGTGAAAAATCAGAAGAATATGCAAAAAAAGTAGTAGATGAATATAATAAAAGTCTTGAAAAAGAAATGATAGTAGATTGTGATGATATAGAAGAGACAAAAGATATAGAAAATAATGAGATAGATGAAACTATTGAAGTAAAAACTGATGCTACAGATGAGGGTGTGGATGGTTTAGTTGGTATAAGTTTTAAAAAATCAAATAAATTGGGTTCAAGTTTTGATGATAATATAATAGAGCCTACAGAAGAAGATAATGAATTAAATAGTTTAGAAAAAGAAGAATCAGAAGAAGAAATAGAGATAGAAGATAAAAATGTTGTTATAATATATGAAGATGTGATAATTCCTGCTGATTCTATATCAGAAAATGATTTAGAAGAAGAAGATGCACTGCATGGAAATGCAAACACAGGATTTTTAACAGAAGATAAAGCAGATGTTATTACAGATGCATATATAGATATGGAAAAATTGACTTTAAATGTTGCCAATGAAATAAAAAAATTATATGGTTCTTCAACTGTGAATAGAGGCAGCATGGATGTATCAAAAAATGTTCCAAGAGCAAGGCTGCTTGGTGCAACTGAAACTCATAGACATGCTTTTTGTGGCCTTGATACTTGTGATGGAAGAATTCATCTTAAGTATAATCAAGAAGGAGGAACGACCATAATAGATGAGATACATGAATCAGTAAATTTTACACTTTTGCCTGTGGATAATAGTGGAAAAACGACAAGTGATATAAATGTAGTTAATGGTTATTTAAGAGAGGGGCCAGTAGCACTTGCTGGGGATTGGACTATAAATGGGAGAATAGAATTAGATGGTAATACTTTTATATGCACTAATGGTTTTAATATTACATTCGTAGGACCATCAGCAGCAGATAGTGCCTCGATACATAAAGGGGAGAAAGAATTTGTTGGTGGAGAAATTGTAGTTGATACACATGCATACATAGGATTAAAACTAAAATTTTCTATATGTAATTGTGCAACAAATAAAATAACAGAGATAACTACAACATCAATAAATAGTGAAGATACAGGTGCAAATGTGAGAGTCGGAAGGCCTTGCATAGACATAAAAGCTTCGGGAAATGTATATTTATTTGGACTAAAAACTACTTCAAATGTAAATAATATAAAAATAAAAAATGTTTATCAAGTGGGGAGATTATATGATTCTCCACAGACAGAATCTGCGGAGGGCGATGAAGCAGCAGAAGTTGACAAAGAAGCTGCGATTGATAATTTTTATAGTGGTGCTGCATTTATAAATGTGGAAACAGATGGTGCAACTGATAGGGATACTATTAGGCAAATAAGGGTATGTAATATTGATGCTGAGAATATTTTGGGTATGGAAGGAGGACTCATAAAAGCTATAAATGTAAATAATTTTGCAATGATAGATTGTAATATAAAAAATGTTGCAGCAGTAAATGGTGCAGTATGTAATATTGAATATAATACCATAGATCCTCTCAAAGGCAACAACGATAGTCTTTTATTTATAGGGAATAATGTAGAAAACTGTGCTGAATATTTTGCAGCATATTCATCAAATAATGGATATATAAATAATACTTTGTTTAGTAAGGAACAATATGATTTGTATGACCCATGTGATGGAACAAATAAAATAAGTGATGATATAAATATCTTATCACTTGGCTATAAAAAGCAACAAGACAATAATGGTATAATTTCTATATATAATTATGCATCAGGCTTACAAGAAGCATTTAGACAAATAAAGGGAAATAAGTTTGTAAATAATGTGATTTCTGGTTCATCTACTGTGCTTAATTTATCGCTATATGCTGGTAGTGGATTTGTATTTGCAAACAATGAATTTACCAATAATAGAAATGTAGAAGAAAATGAAAGTGATTTGGCGAGTGTGCATCAAACATATATAAATCATATATATATGGATGACGAAACAAATAGATTAGATACACTTCCAGCAGTATGTGCCACTTTTGTAAATAGTATTTTTAAAACATCGCAGACAATTAAAGGTAAAATTAACTCATATGAAAACAAATTTAATAATAATATAGGCTATGGGATGACTTCTTGTATTAAGGTTAATGGTATGGAAGCTGTTAATTTTGAAAATAGAGAAGCAACACAAATAGCAAATGGCAGTATATTTGATGGAAATAATTCTTCTTTTTCACAAGGTGGAGTTATAGCTGTGCAAAATGCAAAAGAGATAAGAATTAAGGCTACTTCTATAAATAATACTAACATTACAGGAGATAGTATAGGTGGAGCAATGTATTTTCAAAATGTAGAAAGCGTAGTGTTTGGAGATAGACTTGATGCAAATGAAAAATTTAGATTTAAAATGCAAAATGTTGAGACAGATTCTCCTATGATAAAAGGTTCTGGTGTAAAATTTGAGGAAGTAAAAAATGTAGCAATTGTAAATAGTATATTTGATAATATTGTATCAAATTTGAATACTTCAAATGGTAGCATTTATTATGAAAATAAAAATGAAATTGGTAAACTTGAAGTGCTTGCTTCAAAATTTAGTAATAACAAAGCTGGATTAGGTGGTGCTATATATCTAAAAGGTGCTACTTTGGATGTGACTTACTTTTTGACAACTGATAAGATAGCAGAATTTATAGGAAATGGTGCAATAGTTGCAGGTTCAAATATATATATAGATACTTTTATAGCAGATGAAAATCCTATAAATATATCATATGCAAGCTTTAAGAATACTACTATAGGTGGTGATTCGTTTGAAGGTGGAAATATTTACATAAATGGAGTTGTAGATGGCAGTACTAATAAGAAAAAAATTGTTTTTGATAATGTAAAAGTTGACACAACTATAGAAGAGACAACAAATACTGCAAGAGGTGGTTTTATTGATGCCATTAATTGTCATATTCTTTTAAAGGGAAATACTAACATAAAAAATTGCTATAATGCATTTTGTATAAATGAGTGTATTGTGGAATTTGCTTATTCTGAAAGTTTTGGAACTACAAATGTAGGGGTAGTGTCAGAAACACCTATCATAGAAGAAAATAGAGGATTATATGTGTTTGGATTTGAGCCTGGTGAAAGTAGTGATAAAGCAAATGTATTTAATCTCCAAGGTGGTGGTGTAATAAATAATACTTTAACTGCACTTGATGATACAAATTTTGTTGTGCCAGCACTCACAAAATTTAATTATGGAATATTTAAATCACTTAGTGATAGAGCAAATAATAATATTAAGCAAAAAATATATTTAACTGGTGGTATAAATATAACAGGTAATAAATCTGGTGACACACCAACCAATATTCCTTTGGAACAGGGGACAAATAAATGGTTTGAAGTTTATATGGAGTCAGATGAACACATATTGGCAGGTGCTGCAAGATTAGCATTTTTACCTCTTGATATAACTCCAGCTAATCCTAACGATTTAACAAAGGGAGCAAGTAGATACAGTTTATTCCCTGATAATAATTGGCATGACATAACAAACATAGATGAAGGTGGATCACCACAGACTTTATTTATAAATGATAGAAAAGATGATGCAAGAGATGCGAGGTCTCCATTTGTTTCAGGTGATGATAAGATTTGGTTTGAAAACGAATCTCTACTTGTAACTTATGAATTTGATACTTTAAATCATCCAGATATACATATAGCAGCTCAAAAAGTGGCAGCAGGTTCTACTATTTATAAACCATTTAAACCACAAGCTATAGCAGATAATGGGCAAATGTTATTAAATGATGTTGAAACTGTTAGAGCACTTGATGTAATGGGTAGACTTAGAAAATCAGATACTGAAGTTTTAGCATTTGCACCTTGGGATTTTGATACAACAATTTCATTAGATGAAGATCAATCAGAAGAGCCTACAAAGTTATATTTGATATATCAATTATTAGATCATAGACACACTGTTTGTGGTGGCGATGGAGAGACTTGTGATCACTTGGATGGTGTAAATCATTATGAGTTATTTGATGGATATTTTGGAGATATTGATAATATGTATGATGAAACTCATGCCTGTGTTGAAGTTGCTGTACCACAGCAGTTATTTTATGCATATTATTTCCCAGAGTATATGTATGTGTTGACTGATGATATAGTTATATCAGAAAAGATTTATGGTAGAGACACAAAAGCTTTTATGCAAGGGAAAACTATAAATAATTTAAAACTTTGCTTAAATGGTCACTCTATAACTGTTGAAAATGGTTATAAATTATTTGATTTGGTTGGGGATAGTTTTATATGTGATTGCACAATTAATAAAACAAATCACAATGCAAAAATAACTATGAAAGGTGCATCTAATGGTGGAAAAGATATTCAAGGTAATGTTATAGATTTTTCTGTGGATAATATGGGTCAGTATGGAGATTTAAATATATTTGGAAAAGAAAATATGAATAAACTTACTATTGATGGTTTTACTATGGATAGAAATGATAGTGAATTGGGACATTTAATAAAAACTGGTGTTTCTGCAAAATTATATATGGAAAATGCAAGAGTTTCAAATAATAAAGGAACAGATACACTTATAGATAATGATGGATCAGTATATTTTAGTAATGTGGATTTTGAAAATAATGAGATAATAGAAAATGTTAATTCTTCTGCATTAACTATTGGAACGACAACAGATGAAGATGAAATTTTCAATAAATCAGTAGGCATAATAAAAATAAATAAAAATAGTGTAGGTGAACATATATTCAGTAAGGTCAATATCAAAAATAACAAAACAAATTATGACTATTCTGGAATAATACTTGATAACTTGGCAAGGGATTCTTCAAGGTTTGAACTAAGTGAAAGTGAGATTAGTAATAACATAACAGGTGCAAACTTTGCTGTATTGTCTCTATATGGGTCAAGGCTTGGTGGTGAACTTGGAGTATCTGATAATACATTTAGTGAAAATGTAGGTGGTGCAATGTATTTAAAACATTATAGCTGCCAAATTAATAGTTTAATATCTAATAATAAATTTACAAAAAATAGTATGACAGCAAATTCTATTAGACTTGGTGGTGCGGCTATATCAATAGAAGATGTAGCAGCACTTGCTGGGGTTGAGATGGCTGGGTTTATGCTTGCAAATAATGAATATAGTGAAAACACTGTATTAGGAGATGATGGAGTAGGTGGTGCTATATATTTAAAGAATACTCAAGCAATAGAGTCAGAAAATGAAGTATTTGTAGGGAACATTGCAAGATATGGCAGTGCTATATATGATGTGCAAAAAAATGCAAATCTATATTTAAAATCGAGAAGATATGCAGGTATATCAATAACTAGCTGTGGAAATCGTGACACTGTGGGAACTATATATATTGATGCACCTGCTGCCAATATGAGTATTACAGAAACTTTTGTAAATCTAACTCTAAAAAATAATGTAGGGAACTTCCCAGGTTTTTATATTAAACATTTAAATGATGGAAATTCATTAAATTTAGAGGGAAATGTTGAGATGAAAGAAAATGATGGCGGACCTTTGATATATGTAATACCAGATACAGCATCACAACATACAAATGCACTCATACATATTGATACAGATAATTTGGATATAACACAAAATAAAGTAGGTAGTAAAAATGCTATAGAAGTGACAGGAACAGACACAGGGGATAATACTGTTGATGCAAAAACGACTATTGAAGTTAGAGGAGTAGTTAGGATAGCAAGTAATACAAATACAGATAATCAAGAATCTAATTTTAGAATTAGTAAAAATGTATCATTCCAATCATTCAATAAAAAATTAAATGCTACAAAACAAAATGGACAGTATAGATCATATATAGGTGTCAATACAAAAAATGAATATTTGACAAATGCAAATGTTAATCAATTTGATATGCTTAAATGGGACACTGCAAATGTAAATGGCTTTGCACAGTCGGGTATAATATCTGAGGAAGTAATAGTTGCAGATGCTAAGTCAAAAGCAGAAAATATCATAACATACAAAGCTGATGCAGATGTTATGGCTATAGGTAGAAGTGAAAATGCGAGTGAAGTAAAAGTTTATGTGGATGAAGATACGGTTTATAAAGTTTTGCATGTTGAAAAATCAAAAACTACTCATCTTGATAATTTTGGGGAGGGCGAAGATTTAAATAATCTCATTACTGAAAAGTATAAAAATTTGGAAGGAATAGCGGCTCTCGGCTTTATTGCACCAAAGTTAGAAAATGGTAAATTAAATTATTATAGTTGGAATTTTAATACAGATTTATATACAGCAGAAGATGATGGGGACGGCTCAGTATATTTACACTTAACTTATAGACATGGTCATGCTTCAAATAATATTACTCATACAAATGATAGACATAATTGGATTATTGCATATAGTCCTAATCTACTATTGTATGATATGAACGAAAAATATGTTTTGACAAAGGATATGGATATACCTGATAAATTGAAAGATACACTTTCAAATTATACTATATGTCTAAATGGACATAGTCTTGGACTTGATGACACTGCAACTGCTCTCGTTAGTATGACTGATGTAGAAAAAGAATTGGGATTTAATTTAATAAATTGTGAAGATACAGGGTTTATGTTCACTTCGAATGAGACTACTACAAATACTGAAAGCCTCATAACACTTATATCTGATGCAAGTCATCAATCAAACACTATAAATATAACAAATATAAAATTTAGAAATATGAATTTTTCTAATGTCACTGGTGGTATATTAAATGTTCTATATGCCAGAGTGAATATGAAAGTTGTAGATTTTGATACTAAAAACGAAAGTGGAGATAAAGAATTTTTTGCAAATAGTGGTGGAAGTTACATATATATAAAAAATTCTATAACTAATTTTGAAGATTTATATGTAAGAAATATTGATACTCTTGCAAATAATATGATAAAAATAGATTTAGATGATAACTTTAGCACATATGCTCTAAATAATAATGTAAATGTATTAGAATTTAGTGGAGACTTTGTAATAGAAAATAATAAATGTAAGGATAGCTCTCTTGGTGCAGAAAAAAGTTTTATATATTTAAATAATATTCCACACACAGTAAAATTTGATATGGGCGATAGTTCTAACATTGCAGACAATGATGGAGTGGGAGCTATAATTTATTTAAATAATTCTTTTGGTATGCAAATGGAAGGTAATGTAGATGCTAATGGGGAAGCAATAAATGTGATAGAAAATAATAAAACTTACAGCCAAGCTGTCTTTACTTCAAATCATAATGTAGGTGCTGATAGAGGTGGAATGTATAGTTTCAAAAATATTGTATTCTCTGGAAATAGAGGAGAAAATGCAGGTTCTGTCCTACAATTTGTTGCACCAGATCAAAACTATGCTGATATTACATTTGATAACACAGATTTTATAAATAATATGGTAGGTGGAAATGGAAAATATGGTGGAGCAATATTTGTGGGAGATGAAATAAATGCAGAGGTAGGGAGTGGATTGCTAAAAACTGATAGTGATGGAAATTTAAAACTAAAACTTAATTTAATCAATATATCAAAAATTGTAGGTAATGGAATTTCAAATACAACTTATGTGGCTAACCAATGGGAATTTAGAAGTGGTAATTTTGGAGGGTTTTTATGTGCGAGATATACTGATGTCACAATAAAACCAAAAGATGGTGGAACACTTGATATAAGTGGTAATAGTGTTGGGACTGATCTTGATAGTTTGCCACAACAAATTACAGAATATGGCAGATTTAATGGTTTACAACCTTATGGTGCAGTAATGTTTCTTGCGAATTGTAGTGGTTCTTATGGTGGAAATGGAATTATAAATATGCATGATAATATGGTAGATGCTTATACTGTTCAATACTATAATAGAAATAAAAATTTTATCACACAGTCTGCATATGGTTCTGCAATTTGTTTAAATGCAAATGAAGATGCAAAAAAATTAACTCATTATTTTGGTGGAAAAACAGCAACTCAGGGTGCTGAATTAAATATTTATGAAAACAAAATAAATAGAGTAGCTTTACAAGCAAATAATAGCACCACATATACAGTTGGTGGTGCTGTCAATATACAAAAATATGTGTCTTTTGCACTTAATGGAAAAATAAGAATCGAAGGCAACATGGATAAGGATGGCAACACAGAGGGTATTGAAAATTTATTTGCAGGAGGTGATTATAGTTCAAAAATAAACTATGAAACAGCAGGAGTTAGTAGAAAGATACTAGATGATTTTGATTATGATAACTCTATAATAAGTGCAACTGTAAAATATATAGATGACTTACTTGTTGAAAACTTCAAGATGTCTGATACGGTTGTTAAACAAGTATTTAGAAAAGATTCAACTGATGAAACTGTAAATGTATATACAGTAGGAGAAGAGGGAGATCTCAGAGTATTTATAGGAAATAGTCGTATGCCTGTAAAATTCATTTTGGGACCAAATGTTAGAGTAAAAAATAGTGCCTTAAATTATGATAAGACAACTGCAAAAGTTGTGCCTTCTAATCAGGTTACTGGACAAATTCTAATGTATGCTCAAAATGTTTCAAATGTAAATGGAACTTTGGATGTATTAGACCAATATTCTTTTTATGGTATGCCAGGAAAAATAGAAAATCCTGTTGACAAAGGTTTTGAAATCATAAGAGAGGGATATACTCTTGAGGGTTGGATTACATATGTATATGATGCTACAAAAGAAGATAAGAGAGAACTTAGAAAAATAGATTTTGAGAGAGACCAAGTCTTGGGTTATGCTGTAGATGGTATATATGAATTAAATGCGAGATATGAAAGAGCAGAGATAAGGGTTTTTGCTGTGTGGAGTAATAATGAGTATAATAATAAAATTAGACAGTGTGGTAGAGAAAGTTGTGAACATGAAAATGGGGTAGTCCATAGATTTATGCCAAGATGGATAGAAGTGATGAGACAAGAAACTCTATATTATGAAGATGACAATGCAGGATTTTATAATGAATCATTTGGTGGCATATTGGAAGTTAATTTACTTTATGGACCAATAAAAGCAAAAACTATAAATGTGTCAGGTTTACAAAAAAATATATGCAGAGATGGACTTACATATAAACCAAGCAGTTGGGATAATAATTATACTATGAATGGTGTGGATCAATTTTCAATATTTGTAAATAAAAAATTTTTGAGTGATTCCCAAATGCCTGTATTTGCAAATAGTGATTTGATGTTATCTATATCGGATAATGAAGAAAGCGAAAATAAACAAAATGGTTCTGGTATTTATGTAGGAGAAGTGGAATATCAGTTTTCTACGGCAATAATTAATACATCTATTAGGCAAAATCATAGTAGTGGAGATAGTGATAAATTTAATGATATAAGTTTATTTAATAATAAAAGTGCAAAATTTGAAGTGTATGGAAATAAAAATAAAAAAATGCTTATAGATGGTTTCCAATCTACTAATGATGGGAATGCTGGAGTAGTGATTAGAGCGGATAATGTCTATATGGAAAGTGTTATAATGAGTTATAATCACAGGTCTATAAATGTAGATACTACAACAAATGGATTTAGTGCTTATAATTTAGAGTTTAGAGATATTAATATGTCAATGTCAAATATTATAGCAAGTAGTTCTTTTGTAGAGCAGAGAGCACAAAAATCTCTTGTATATATGAGAAAGAGTAATAAGCAAGGGGATGCAAGTCTTAAAAAATTATCATTTTATAGGGTGGTTGCTCTAAACTATTTCCTTGTAGATACAAGTGAGATAACTACAAATGCTTCTGCCATTTTTGAAATAGATGGTGGTATATCATTTGATACATATAATAATTATAAAGGATTCAATATACAGAGTTATATATCAAATAGTGAAAAAACAATAGATGATATAACTTATCCTACAGCATTTATTTCTACTACTGAGACAAATTCAATATCAGGAAATGGTAATTTAACTTTAAAAGTTAAGAGTAGTGAAGTGGTAAATCAGTTTACTAAAAAATCAGGATTGGCTATGGATTATTTCATTAATGCATATGGAGCAAGTGTTGAACTAATAGGAGCATCGCCATCAGAGCCTACTACATTTAAAGATAATGTATTTAATAAAGACTTTATAAGGGTTGCTCATCCAAGTAAAAACTTACATTTGACAGTTCAAAATGTTTTGATTGAAAATAATACTACAGGAACTGGTATGACTACTGATACAAAGGGATTATTATTTAATCGTTATAGTCCAAATTCTGTAGTTGATACAATAATGGATGCAAAAATTATAAATAATAAAAATTATTATGTTTATTATAATGAATATTCAATGAGTACTTTGATGCTTGGTGGATTAGTAGAAATAAGAGATAATAAAGACTTTGATGGAGACAAGGCAAATCTTCACATAAAAGAACATAGTTCAAATAAAACTATAGATTTTGATAAAGAGAATAAATTAAATTATAAATCAAAAATTGCTGTATCAGTTGAGGGTCTTAGTATGGATGAAGCATATATTGCTTACCAAACTTGGCTTCCTGAAATGAGAGCAAAAGATGATACAGAAGCAATTGATCTTGGATTTGGAACAACAAACAGTGTATTTATATCTGATGATGATGATTATAAAGTTTATAAATCAGTAGATAATAGTATAAAACTTACAAAAAAGAGTTTTGTAGAAGTTCACTATGAATATTTTGTGGATGTAAAAGAAAAATTTGAAAATCAACGAGTGGCTGATGGCACTATACCAGACCATCCTGGTGTTCCAGTTTCTCTTGAAAATATCGCATTTAAGGGTTGGTATACTGCTGTTGGTAGTGATATGAAGGAGTTTGATTTTGATTTGGGTTCTACTACAACTTTAAATGTAGTTAATAATATAGCTACTATGTATGCTATATGGGATAAACCAGTAAAGATAACAGTTCATAGAAACGAAACTGGTAGCAATACAATTACTAAAAAAGATGGTACAACTGAAGTTATTGTATATCCAGAGATGTTGGATACAAATGAAAATGGTGTATTTAGTAAACCTTATGATGTAGTGTATGAAGGAAGAATGGGAGATAATTTGCAAATTGTTTTGCAAAATCTGACACAAGACCCTGATAATTATAAAGCATACTTGATAGATGATAGTGGAAATAAAATATCAGATATTGATAAAGTTATGACATATGTGAGAACAACTGATGTATGGAAAGCAGATGGTTGGTGGACTAAAAATGGTTGGAATGGTGGTAAAGGCGATGGCGAGTGGGGAGATAGAATTGAACCAAGCTTAGAAGTCGTATTAGAAGAAGACCAAGATTATTATGTGAGATGGGTAGGACAAGATGTAGTGATAAAACTTGATTTGATGGACTATGTGAAAGGTGATGAGTATGGCTCAACTGAAGCAAGTCTTATAGAGGGAATGGAAAATGTAAATATTGAATCCCAAACTATAACTCTTCACTATTTGACTGCAATAGACAAATTACCTACTGCTGAAAGAGAAGGTTATGTATTTAAAAATTGGCACACGGCAGAAGAATTTACTGATACTAATACTATAACTGTTGGTGACTATCTCGTTATGCAAGGAGGAGTAGGTGAAGACACACTTTTTGCAGAGTGGGAGCCAATACAATATACAGTTAGATTTATGCCTGATGAGTTTACAGACCCATTTACTTTTGCAACACCAACACAGGTTTTGACTTTTGATAAGGTAGAAGCATTAAATAAAAATAGATATACGAGAATAGGCTATGAGCTTGATTATTGGGAGTATATTGACCCAATAAGTGCTACAAGAGATAAACAGTTTGAAGATGGACATATGATGAACGAAGACGAACCAGAAAACTTGACAAGTGTAGATGGTGAGATAATAGATTTGCATATGCACTGGAAAGAAAAAGAATATAGTTTAACTTTTGCATTAAATGATAGTGCTAAGGGGGAGCTTAGGTCAACCGAGGGATATTTTAAAGGAACAACTACAAGTGAGGATGATGAAATAGTATTTTCAGAAGAAGATGGTAGCCCTGTATATTACGGACAAAGGATAGGGGATGTAGGAAGTTTGCCAAGACCTACAAGACCTGGTTATACTTTTGGTGGTTGGTGGACTAAAGAAGATGGAACGGGTACAGAGATAACTGCAAATACTACATATGACTTCCCTGAGGCAATAGTAGAAATTGATGGGATGAGGCTTTGCACTAATTCTACTGCTTATGCAAAGTGGATACCAAATAATTATGTAATAAGAATAGATGATAATGCCTATGAGTATGAAGATTTGGTATCTACACGGTCTATGGCTACAATCAGTGCAGTATTTGATAAAGCTGTCAATATACCAGTAAATACAATGTTCGCAAAAGGATATACATACAAGAGATTATTTTATGAAAATGATGCAACTGGTGATACACTTTATATAGACAATAAAAATAGTGTAGTGACATTATCAGATGACTTACTTAATCTTGGTTATAACAAATTTAATGAAGGTATAAGAGAGGGTGAAGAGATAGTCATATATGCTGAGTGGAATATACATAAATATAAAATAGAGTATAACGGGAACCCTCCTGAAGGTAGAAGTCTCATAAGTAATAGAGATGCTATCATTACGACAAATGATATAGAGTACGTTGAATATGTAGATATACCAGATGGAGAAGATTATTGGTTTGTAGATGGCTATGCTTTTGATTGTTGGTCTACAAAGCCTACTAAGGTAGGTGTTGCTACTCTCTATCAAAGTGGAGAAAGTGTAAGTAAGATAGCAGGCGAGACACCAAATGAAGCAGGAGAAAATGAAATTTATAAATTATATGCTATTTGGGTCAAGAACCCATATTATATCGTATTTACAGCAGGGGAAGCAGGAGATGGTGAAGATAAAGTAGTAGGAGAACTTGAGAGACAGAGACTTAGTGTGGATGGTGGAGAGAGACCTCTATATAATGTGAGTGGTGGAACTTATACTGATGAAGATGGGCAAGTTATAGATATAGGACAAGGTTTCAGTGCCGTAGGTTATACTTTTGATTATTGGGAAGATACAGATACAAAAATACAATATAAAAATGAGCAAAATGTCTTAAATATTAGAACTGACAAAAATGATGAAGCAGAGTTTGAGGCACATTGGAAAGCAAATACTTATAGATTGGTATTTGACAAAAATGAACCAATATCAACTACTGGTGAGGCTAATAGAGCAGAGGGTTCTAACTATTACGAGAAGTTAGCTGCAGACAAGACTTATAATCCACAGAGACCAAATTCTATCGAATTATCAGGTCAGTTGATTAGATATCCAGATGAAGTGGCAGTTGATTTGATAGATAGTCAAGATGACCCACAAGTAAAAATAAATGGTTATATATTTGATGGATTTGAAGATAAATATGGTGTTTTATATAAATCAGGTTCTGATGCTATATTTAGTAGAAAGGCAGCAACTACATCTGAGACTGGAACAGTTTATGATTTGAAATATAAATGGAAGAAGGGGTTATTCTCTGTTGAACTTAGATATAATGACAGTGATACATCCCCAGTTGATGATGACACAAAAGAGTTCATAAAAGTTTATTATGATAGTGAATTTAATTCATATGAAAGAATACCAGAGCCTACAAGAAATGGTTATGATTTTAATTATTGGACTTTTGATAGGGCATATGGACCAACAGAAGTTCCACCAGAAACTGCAAAAGTTTCTACAAGGAGCATACTTAGAAAATATAATAATGACCCTACAAATGAGGATGACTATGTAGATACTATATATGCATATTGGACTCCAAAGGCATATAAATTGACAATTAACTCAAATACTCTAAATGGACAAGATGGTAGATATAAAATAGCATCAGAATCTGCTCCTGGTGGTTTTATATATGAACCAACTTATGAAAAAGAGGTTCTATATGAGAGACCAATTGATACTATTGAGGATGCAGAACTTGTAGGATATAAATTCATAAGATATGATAAGTCCCCTGATGGAGATGAAGAAGAAGTGACAAAAGACACTCTTTTCTGGGAAACAAATGATAATCAGGTAATCTATGCAATATATGAACCTATAACTTATACAGTTAAATTCCATGCATCGGCATCTGATGCTATCGGTGGATTTGATGATGTGACATTAACTTATGATGGAGAAGAATATCAATTACCTACAATAGATGAGACAGGAGAAATTCCTGAGAGTGGTGTTGGTAATATGATGAGAAAGGGTTATACATTTGTTAAGTGGGAACATGTAAATAGAGAAAATAATCCTGAAAATAAAAACACAGTAAATAAACAATATTATGAAAATGAAGATACTATTATAAACTTGGCTGAAACACAAGATGCAGTAGCAGAACTCTATGCTATGTGGAAAGAGCATAATTATACGATAACTTATGACCCAAATGCACCAGAGTCAACAAGTCAAGAGTATACAAATACTGTAAATGGCACAATGCAAGATGTAGCATTAAAATATACAGAGGAGTATAAAATTCCTATAAGTTCTTATTCCATAGTAGGGTATAATTTCTTGGGTTGGGATAGAGATAGTGCTGCAACAGAACCTGAATTTACAGCAGGAGAAATTGTATCAAAACTAGCAAGTGATGGATTTGGAGAAGAAGAAGATGAACAGACTCTTACACTTTATGCTATATGGGAAGCAAAAGTTTATAACATAACACTTAACCTAAATGATGCTACTAATAATAATGGAACTACTACTGCAAGTTTTGATGCAGCAAATCAAAATACAACTTTAAAGATTGCTTATGATACAAGATTACAAGATGCATATGTGATGGATGGGACAACAAAAGTAAATCAAAATGTAGGTCTAATATTTGAACAAGGAGACCAGACAGTAAAGGCTACAAGAGATGGTTATAGATTTATGGGTTGGTCGAGAGAAGCAACTATTTCATATGCAGATAGAGTAAATAAATTGATATCTGCTGATGAAATATATAGAATAGATGGAGATATGACAATTTATGCAACTTGGGAAAACAATGAATATAGAGTAGTATTTGAGACAAATACAAGAGTCTTTGGAGAGGGATTGCCAACTAATCCTCAAGATCAATCTGTATGGTTTGATATGCCATATGGACAAAATGAGATAAATGGTAGCAAAAATTTACCTGATGCAAGTAATGTAATATTTATACCATATACTTTTGGTGGTTGGTGCTTAGGAAAAGATGCAGATTGGGATTTTACAACTGCTGATGGAAAACCAAGTGATATGACAAAGATATTAACTAATACTAAAAAATTAACAAAAGATGATTATGATGCTATAGAGGATGGAGTTATAAAATTATATGCTTATTGGGGTGGAACAGTTAGTAAAATCGTAATAGATGCAAATGGTGGTAAGGTATATGATGAAAAAGAGAGAGCAATGGTAGATAAGACTGAAACCACAGCAATATATAGTTTACCTATACAGTCAGGACTTGGACATTTGCCAACAAGAGATGAAAAAGTCACAACTTCTGATGGCAAAACTCATAATGCAGTAGAGAGAGTAGGATACGAGTTTGATGGTTGGTATACTTGGGATGTAGCAGAGGAAGCTCCATACTCAGATGTATCAGTAGAGATAACAGATACATATCCAGTTTATTGGAACGAAGCAACAGGTTCAGTAGTGCATGCAAAATGGAAAGCAAAAGAATATACAGTAGAATTTGTATCAAATATACCAACAAAAGTAACTACACTAGATACATTAGAATTTGGTGATTGGGCTATTAATGCAAGTGGAAACCCAAGAGAAAGAGCTTATAAGTATGATGAAGAAGTAAATGCCATAACTTCATTCCCTCAACTTGAAATCACAGGATGGACTTTTGATGGATGGTATACAAAAGTAGATGCGAAGACTGATGCAACAGGAATATATATATCTGGTAAAAATGCAGCGAGTCCATCATATGCTTGGCAGTATGAAGATATAACAAAAGTATATGGACAGTGGAGTCAAAATAAATATGTAGTGACTTGGGATGTAAACAAGGGCGATGGGTCAACTGATCCAACTATCACAGCAGGGCTTTCAACTTATAGTCAAGTATTTGATGAATTAGTGACACTTGGCAATGTGCCAACAGTTATAAGAGATGGATATACATTTGATGGTTTCTGGACTAAAAAAGGTGTGTGGACTGCATCACCTGATTATAGAGTAGATGACACAAACAATAATGGTTGGGGTGAAAGAGTAGATACGGGTGCATTCATTTATGGAAAGAAAATAGTTGATTTGTATGATACAGCAAGAGATGCAACTTTCTATGCGAGATGGATACCAAAACAATATACAATCACATTTGATGGAAATAAAGGAGCTGCAAGTACAAATCCATATATAGGTGGTTCTGGAAATAATGTATCAAGAATTGTAATGTTTGATGATACACTTGATGTATATAGAGATACTGGCTCAATAAGGAGAGCAGTTGCAGGACAAACTGCTATACCAACTACATATACAAATAACTCAATGTATGATATTAATATAAATGACACAGACTCTCATTACTATCCAAATTCAGTTGATGAAAATGCAACAATAAAAGAGGGTTATACTTTCCTTGGATGGTTCAAAAATCAAGATGGTTCAGGAGATAGAATAGAGAGTAGCTATAAATTTATAGCGACAGCAAATATGACTATTTATGCAAAATGGGAGGCAAATACATATACAATTACTTATGTAAAAAATGATTCTGCAGATGGAAGAGGTTCTACTACTGCAAATCTAAATCCAAATCAAAATTCTAAAGAAGTTGTATTTGACTCAATTGTAGATGATTTGCCAGAAGTCACAAGGGATGGTTATGATTTCCTCGGTTGGTGGACTATTAATGGATGGACTGATGAGCAATTCATAAAATCAGATGCTGCATCAGATAATCTGTGGGGAATGAATGTAACAAAAAATAATATGTATAATTTTTCACAAACTGGTATAGATGTTTTGAGGGATGGAGAATTCCAGAGATGGCCTGCAAATATTGCGAGAGATATTACATTATATGCAAGATATAAGAGAAAAACATTTAATATAGTTTATAATGCAAATGCAAAAGAAGAGGGTAAGGGAAGCACAACTGCTGATATAATGGTTGATAATAACACTGTAAGCAACACTAATTGGACTTTAACACCAGTTTATTTTGATTTACCTGTCCTATATGCAGATGATATAAACTTAACTGATAGGTCAATGCATGACCCAGTAGCAAGGAGAGTGGGATATGAATTTAAGGGTTGGTCTACAAATGCAAATAGCACTGGTGGAGACTTATTTAATATAGATGATAATTACACTGCATTGGAAGACACTACGGTATATGCTGTGTGGGAGGCTATCACATTTAGAGTAAATATTGCTTCTAATATCTATGATGAGGTAAAGGCACAGGTTGGAAATAGTCAATTAACTTCACAACTAATACATAGTAGTGCAAATGGCGAAGTAGATATGGTAGTTGCTAACCCTCCATCATTTGAAGTCGTGTTTGATGAAAAAATGGGAACAAATATAAATCAAGTTGTTCCACAACTCACATCAAAAGATAGAGATGGTAATACGAGACAAGGATATGACTTCACAGAGTTTTGGTCTAAGTCTGGAAATATGCAAGGTGAGAAAGTAGATTCTGACACTACACTTGATGCAGATTTCATAGCAAGGACTGGACAAAATATAACAGCAGGGACAAGGGAGATATCTATATATCCAAATTGGAGTCAACATGAATATACAGTAGAATTTGAAAAGAATATCACTATGGAAGGTGTGACAGCAGAGACTATGCCAGCTATGACAGGCATTAGATTTAATGAATTTAGACAAATAAGTGATAATACATTTAGTGAATCAGGTTTTGAATTTATGGGTTGGGATGAAAATCCAATAACTGACTATAGTGGCAATATTCAACCAAGATATAGGACTGTTGGGGGTGTGAAGCCACAAGTATATAGAATGGTTGCGGAAAATAATGGAGTAGGTAAATTGTATGCTGCTTGGAGAGTTGCACAGATACCTATAGTTTATCAAAATGCGACAAAGAGTGATACAGATGCAACACCTCCTGCATGGGACAAAAATGCAAATTCGCACTTGCCTTATTGGTTCAATATGATGGGAAATACTGATGGGAATAAGGTGATAACACAACCTACAAGAAAAGGATTTAGATTTGCTTATTGGGAACTTCCAGATAAGTCAACTACATCTGAGGCGATACCTATTGATTATTATAGAAATGAGAGAAATCAATTTGTATTAAAAGCTCATTGGGAAGCAGATGATTTCTACTTATCATTTAATCCAAATGGTGGAAATGGAATAGAGACAACAGTGACACTTCATCTTGGCGAAAATTATACAATACAAGATTTTGGTTTCTCATATCCAAATAGATACATTGCTTATTGGTCTACTACAAAGGATGGAAGAAATGGTAGAAATTATACATTACATCAAACTATCATAAATCCTGCTGGACAGTTGGCTAATACTGGAGGAGTGACACTCTATGCTATATGGGCAGCGACAACACAACTTTACCGCACTAACACAGGTGGAGGTGGTGGAGGAGGCGGCGGTGGAGGTGGCGGAGGCGGCCTCTCAATGGGTGGAGTTAGCATAAATAATAATTTAACTCTATCACAAAATAATAATACTGGAGTTCTCGCTGTATCACAAGCAAGTAATATAACAAGTGGAAATTGGCAATATGACCCAACGGCAAATAAATGGATGTATCAAGTTAATACAAATGTAAAAGTCAATCAATTGGATGGGACACAAAATAATGCAAGTTTATATGCAACTAATGGAATATTTGGGATAACAGATGCGAGTGGTGAAAAATCATATTATGCATTTGACACTACAGGAGCTATGAGAACAGGACTTTATCAATTTAATGGAAAGATTTATTATTTCAAAACTACTGGAAATGATGCAGGAAAGATGCAAATGGGTTGGCAAGAAGTTGGTAGTGGTAGATATAGCTACTTTGGGACAGATGGTGCAATGCTCGTAAATACTGTGACACCTGATGGATATAGAGTAGATGCCCAAGGTGTGAGATTAGGACAAGAGTCTCAAATAAATAGAAATGCCGCTCTTTCTACTGGTGCTATAAAGGGACAAGAAGTTCAAACTGCTGAATGGGTATATGACCAAGGTTCTCACACATACAAGATGAAGATTAATGGAACTGATAATGTAGCTACAAATGGTTGGTATACAGTGCTTGTTGGAAATACATTCAAATCATATAGATTTAATAATATGGGAACGATGCAAACAGGTATGGTAGATGATGGTGGATACACATATTATTTAAATGAAGTGCAAGGAAACTCAATGGGAGAAATGAAGACAGGTTTGGTATCAATCGGTGGAAATTTATATTACTTTAATGAATCAAATAACAATGGAATACCATTTGGTGCACTTATGAAAAATGCAACATTACCAAATGGTTCAAGAACAGATGATATGGGACGAGTTATATATTAATTATTGTAGGGGCCGTAGGGGCGAAGTACCACGAGCCCGCTTGCAAGACAGTAGTGATAACAGTAGGGGCGAAGCATTGCGAGCCCGAAGCAATATAGTAGTGTTAGTAGTAGGGGCGAAGCACCGCGAGCCCTAACAAAAAATAAATACATATACAAATTTTACTTATATATAAATACTGGGGTGAAATTCACTCTTCACCCCAATAAAAAAAGAGAGGTAGCATTATGTTTCAACAAAATTTAAAAAAGGTTATAGCCATAGTTCTTGTAGTCAGTATGACAATAGGGACTAATGGGTTTTATACTCTCGCTCAAGGCATAGAAAATACCTATGACGATGCAGTAAAAGAGAGTATAAATGAAAAAAACAAGGACTATTACGAAGAATTCCATGCAGAGAGCGAAATAGAAGATTACGAAGATATTCCTGCAGAAGATGATGACATAGTCTTTGACGGCGAATCTCCAGTTGAAGAAGAAGCAGACAACTTGGAGAACGAAGACATTGCTTCAAATGATGAACCAAGCAGTGAACCTACTGGGTCTGATTTTGATGTAGTGACACCTGAAAATGATGTAATTGATAACAAGTATGAAGAATATGAAGAAGAGCCAGAAACTGATGCTATAGAAACAGAAATTGAGAGTGAAAAAGATTTTGATGAAGATAAAGAACAAGAAACAGAAGTAGAACAAGAGAAAGAAGAAGAGAAAAAAACAGAAACGGAAACAGAAACAGAAATAGAGACAGAGACAGAATCAAGTGTTGATGAAAGTGTAGAAAGTAAAGAGTCAGTAGAATTTGACGAAACGGAAACAATCCTTGAAAACGGAGAGACAAAAAATGCTGATATTGTAGAAGTAAGTGATGAAGTTAAAGAGAGTGTTGCGACTGAAAGTGTCACTACTGAAATTGATGTTTTAGAAGAGACTGAGACAGCAGTTGATGTTGAAGATATCGCAACAGAAAGTGAAGTTGAAGAAGAATTTAACGAAGCAACATTGAGTGAACTTACAGATGAAGAATATTTAAATAGTATATCTACAGAGAGCGATATAAAATTGGTAAAAGGAACAGAAAGCAATATAAAAATTAAAACAATAACAAGGTATATAAAAGCTACAAAGAGTGTAGCAAGTAAGAGTCAATGGACTATCAAAGAAGTTCTTATGAATGACCAGGTTGGTTCTTTGATTAGAGACCCAGGTAGAGATGCATATAAAGATTTGGTTGCTGACACAGTGAAAGTTTTGCTATTAGATCAATATGGTAATGAAAAAGTCATAAGAGTTAAAGCAGAGTGGAAGTTTGAAACTATTGATTATGGTATGCCAAATAAAGATGAAACATTAGATAGATTGGAGAGAGAATTTGAAGAAATAAATAGTAATAATGAAATGTCTGTAAATGTTGATGACTTGGATGTATCAAAAGTCACAACTGATAAAACTTTGCTTAAAGAAAATAATAAAGAATCTGATATTGAGTGGGTAGGAGAAGTAGTAGATTCGAGTAAAAATATAGAAGAAGAAATAGTTTTACAAAAATCAAATAAAATAGGCAGTAGTGAAGAAATTGATGAAACTGTAAAAGAAGAAGTAGAAAATTCTTTAAATGACTATTCAATAGATAATGTAAAATATGAATATGTTGATGTATATATAGAAGATGAACCTACTGTTGCAAACGATGTAGATAAAGAAGTAGAAAAAGGAATAGTGGGTAATGCCTCATCAACTTTTGTAAAGCAAGATAGAGCAAATTTTGAGATTCAAGCAGTCCTTGATAAAGAAAAATTATTGAAAAATGTAGCAATGGTTTTGGCTTTGGAGAGTGATGAAGAAAATGATGATGAAACAAAATCTAATGAGAATGTGGAAAGTTTTGACCTTATGAGTGATGCTGTGGAAGACATTGAAAGTTTATCACTTGCAAATGAACAAAATGATGTTTATGATAAAAAAGAGAGTGAGGAAAATTTCACTAATACAAATGATGCTTTAGAAAAAATAGATAATGAAACAATCGAGTTTTCACCAGAAGAGGAAGCTGTTGTAAAGAGAGATGGGGACTATGAAGATGTCCCAGAAGAGATTTTTGATGAAGAAGAGATAGATTCAACTATAATGGGCTTTTCTGGAACATTTACAGATTTACCAGAAATTTCAAATGAAGAGTTGAATAGTGAAAATTTTGATGAAAAAAATGATGATATAGAAAATAATACTAATGACAATAGTGAAGAAAATGTAGATGAGGATAAAGTAAATGTATCTTTTGATGCGGACTTTTCATTACCAAGGACAAAACTTTTGGGGTCAGGAGGAACACATAGTAAAAGTTCACATACAATTTGCGGCAAGAATTCTTGCACAGGACATAGTGATACAAAAATAAGTGCTCATACAAGTGTTAAAAGTTTTAATACTCAATGGTCTACTGAAGTAATTGATACCGAAGCCACATACAGTGAAATCAAGTATATATGGCTATCAAGAAATGTTGTCAATATTAATACAAAGTTAAATTTTACAGAAGATTTATATTTATGCTTAAATGGAAATACATTAAGTTTTAGGCCAAATGGTGTTATAAATGTATATGGAAGTTTATATATATGTGATTGTAATGGAAAGGCTGGACAAATCACAGCATATAACACAAAATTAACTGACGATGATAATGATAAACATTATGTAGATTTTACAACTGCAAAAAAAGATGGTAGATTTCGTCTAGCAGAAAAACATATGGATCCAAAAACTGGGCAAACAGTTGAAGGTCAAGGTGCTTCTGCTGTGTTTAGAATGTTGGTTGCATCAGGTTCACAGACAAAGGAAAAGAAAATCACACTATATGATTTGAATATAAAAAATATTATGTCAATCCTTCCAAACGAACAAGGGATAGAGCTTCAAGGTTCAGATATAGACAGTGCTGCATTTTTATATGTAGTAAATGATGCAAAAAAAACTGGTGATAGTTATGACATAGAAGTATTTAATGTTTCAGCAACTGATTTGTGGGGAACACAGGGTGGTCTCATGAATGCTCATTCTGTAAAAAGTTTTCTTATGTATAATTCGACTTTTAAAGGTTGTATGGCATATAGAGGTGCTTGTGTAAATGTAAGTTTCAAAGAGGGAAGCGGAACATATCTTGATATGCATAATAATACAATAGGCGACTCTACCGAAAAAAGGACAACTGCGGCATTTAAGACGAGAACTAACAATGACTTAAATGGGCTTGATTGGACAAAGACTGGAGAAAATCAGGCTACTTATGGATTTAGACCAGACCACTTGTCAATGAATGAATATGAAGCTTTATATCTATATGGGAATTCATTTGCTCATCTATTTAGAGCACAAGACACTGTAGAAGAGTATGCAGTTTCAGGGGAAGGTGTGGGAAGCACAATAGAAAAATCTTATGTTGATGTTTTGCAGAGTATGATTAGTCCATATGGAGTTGATGTCCCAAATGCAATGCTATTATTTGAAAAAGTTGATTTTAAAACACAAGTTGAAGTTATGGATAATAAATTTAATTATAATAACACATATGATAACTGTGGTGTTCTTGGTATATATTATCTTGATGATAAAAAGTCATCAAGCGATGATGGTGTAGCAAAAATTTATAGAAATGAATTTATAGGAAACCATGATATATATAAAGCATCAAAAGATGTGAGAGCAGGAGTTGGATTAACAATTAACACATTGAATGATAAAGAAGTATATGTAGATAATTTAAGTGATGGTGAAACAAAACCTAATCTTAGAGGTAATGTAGAGTTTATAGGGAATTCTGTAGAAAAGAATGAGGCAAAGGGACAAGCAAGTATCATAAGTATTACAAATGTAAAAGATGTAAAAATAGATAGTGTTGACGAAAATAGTACAAGTAACACAAAAAAGGAATATAAAAATAACATTTCTGCAAATGAAGGTGGAGTATTAAGTTTATCTTATATAGATAACATAGAAATACAAAATATTGATTTTAATTATAACTATGCAAATTCAAAGGGTGGTGCTCTCAATTTCTATGAGTGTGGGAATATTACAATAGGTGATATGGCTAATTCTCAGTTGTCATTTATGGAAAATGTAGCTCATAGTCATGGTGGTGCTATTTCAATAGAAAATGTTGGAAAAGTTAATGTTTCAAATGCAAAATTCGAGAAAAATGCGATTGCATCTGGTGAATATTATATATCAATGCTTGATAATTCACAGATTAATTTATTAAAAGTATTGTCAATAAAAAATGAAGATTATTTATCTTATAAAAACTATAGTGGTGCTTTTGGTAGTACAGAAGAATATGTGGGTTCTGGAGGGGCTATTTCTTTTGTAGGAGATGATAAAAGAGGTAATGATTCAAAACTTAGTATTTTGGATACAGATTTTATCCAAAATGAAGCAACAACTATGGGTGGTGCAATATATATGAACACTTCGGGTGGTTTGATGGAAATAAGAGGAACTACATCAATCGAAGATAAAATTCCTATAGCTTCAAGGTCAGTGTTTAGAGAGAATAAATCAGGGAAGACTGGTGGAGCAATACTTTTAGATAGAACTGCTCTCAATTTAGATGGTGTTAATTTCACAAAAAATAAATCAGAACAAGGTGGAGCAATATTTACTACAACTCACGATAAGAATGATATTGTCACAAGTGAGACAACAAAAGTTGAATTAAAAAATGCTTTATTTGAAGAAAATACATATATAACTGATGCAGATTATCCAAACAAGTATCAAATGGCTGATGATGTAAGAGGTGGAAATAAAAGAAATGGAGATGGAACTTTTCAATATGTTGGAAATGGAAAATTTAATAGAACTCAGACTGAATATGTCCAAAATGCTGGTGGTGCAATTTTTAATTTCCAATCAAAAGTTATAATCAATAAAGGGACATATGTTGTTAATAATCATAATCCTATTTATTCAGTAGGTGGAGAAATTAGGACAGAGAGACTTATTGATAATCATGATTTGATAGATAAAAAAGAAGAAGATATAGTTTTTGAAAACAATACAGGTGATTATATTTTAGGTCATTCAAAACTATTCAAGACAGATTTTTATTTATTAGGTGGACAAATAGCAAATAATGATTTAAATGAATATGCTCATAGTGTTAAAAATTATACTTGGTATGATTATAGTTTACAAAGATTTGATGATAGAGAAACCTATGTACCACAAAGTTATGCTTATTATATAGGTGGCAATGTAGGATTTGAAGATTTGAGTTTGCAAACTACATACTATGACTATACGGGGTCAAAAACAGGAAAAGTAGGGAAATATTATTATGATACAACAAAAAAGAGAGATGATAATTTACTTTCCTCAAGTCCTATAAAGAGAAATGATCCACAAAAACCAGCAGACAATGTTTTGCCACAACTTGGTTGGATACTTGGGAAAAAGACAACAGGCTTGACTTGGCTACAACTGAGAAATCCGAGAAGAAATCCAAGTTATATAACAAATTTAACTGACGACACAGATGATAGATATTGGGATGATACAGTGTTCAAGAAGTTTAATACCAATACTTCTACATTCGATTATTATTATTTTAATCCATTTTTGTTTAATGATAATCCTGATGGGTATGTGAGAGGAACTGCTGATTATTATACTCCTGATAATCCTATTAATTCGAGATTTGTATCACAGTATTATTATAGAATTAAATATACTAATTGGCAAGAAATCGAAGCAAAAATAAATGCTGCTACAAATACTGATGGCTCTGTTGATTTTGGTGATATGCACTTTGATGTTAGACCAATGGAATCAGAAGCTGGATATGACCAAGCTTCTCAATATATAGGTGGAACAAATGATGCAAAGATTGGGCAAAATCAATATGCAGAATATATAGTAGGTGTAATTAGACAAGCTCTCAATAAAAAGTATGATACTACTAATGTGCCTTTAAATGATTCGTATGAGCCAAAGTCAATTAGTTTACATTTTGGTGGAAATATGACAATCATAAAAAACCGTAGAAAAAATATGGATATAGAGCAAAACATACCTCTTGAGGAACAAGCCGAATCAAAAGTTTATACTATATCACTTATGAAGGATGAGAGATTGCATATAAATGCACAACTTGGATTTACTCCTGAGGATTCTACAAAAGTCGCATATCAATTGTTTGGAGAAGGATTTGATGAGACAAGTGAGAATAGTGGTCTCTATACAGATGATTGGATAGAGGGACTTGGCGATGGGGATGTTCCAGCAAGTATATTTGTAAATGCAAGAGCAAACGACCCTGCTGATGGTAGAGTTATATATATAAATGATGTAGAAGATACAGGGCATTATGAAATTATGTTTGAAGACCCAAGCTTACTACTCACATATAAATTTGAAATGTTTGATAAAACACCATCAGGCGAATCAAGGCTCAGTAAATCTCATGATAGTCAATATATAAAATATGGAACCAAACTATATAATCCTATAGGAAAGGGAACACATGTCTACACAACTAACAGTGATGCAAGACTCATTGATTTGATGGGATATCAAACACTTATAGATGATGATGATGACCCAGCAAAAAGATTTATGCAATTTGATTTTTCACAGGTAATAAATGAGGGTGATATAGCAGAGGGTGATATATATGAGCAAAAAACTATTTATGCTATTTATTCAAGGATAAATAGACCTCATAAGGTTTGTGGACTTTTGCCAGATGAAGAGTGTAATCATCCAAATGGAGTAAAGCATACAGAGATTTATGGGCAGTATAATTCGATAGATGATGAGTTAACGAGTGAAAAGAAAGTAATAGAAGTATCCACAGTTTCTCAATTATTGTATGCAAGATGGCATCCAGAATATATGTATGAGTTGCAAGATGATATTATAGTTCCAGATACTATATGGAATAGACCTGTAAATGGTATATTAAATAATGAAAATAATCCAATAAATAATTTAAAACTTTGTTTAAATGGACATTCTATTACAGTAAATGGAAAGACAGTAGGTAAAAACTCTTTATTTAATATAACAGGACAGTATTGTTATATAGTAAATTGTCAAAATAAAAATAGTGTGATTACATATAAAAAGATAGAAAATGTAACTTATCCATCAGAGAATATTACTTTAAATCAAACAGGAGTAAGTACAAGAATTAATATTATAGGAAAAACATTGAATGGAAATGTAGCAACCATTGATGAGGACAAGGTTGATGATGGTTATATTGTATTTGATGGTATGAGAACATATACAGCAAGACAAAACTTGATAAATCTTGGCAGTAATAATGAACTCCTTATGGAAAATGTTAAATTCGATGACACAAATAATGGTGAGGGAATAAGAGGAAGCATACTTGATATTTTAGCTACTGCTTATTTAAAGAATATCATAGTTAACAATATCAAGCATACATTATCAAAACAACCAGGTATTACAGAAGATGTGCAAGGACAAGGAATATTTAGATTTGTAGATGGGGGTTCAAGTGTTATACAAGAAGTTGATGGATTGCTTGTAAAGAATAGTTCAGTAAATAAAACAAGAACTGCTATCATAGATACTTTTTTAAGTAATGAGACATCTTCACTTACTATAAAAAATAGCATATTTGATAATAGTAGTGTAATGGATAGTGGTGTTATATATGTTAATCCAGAAAATGTAGGATATAAAGGTAAATTTAGTTTGCTAAATAGCACTATTTCAAATACGAGTTTTCCAAAAGGTTTAAAAGATGTTAATGGTGTTGCTATTAGAGCAAAAAATATGTTAAATAAATTTGTGATAGATGGAAATACTTTTGATGCAAATGGATTAAAAAGTATAGCAAGTATAAGTAGCACAGCTAAAGTCCGTGGTGGAGCGGTAGCACTTTTCAATGCTGATATTGATTTAGTTGCTGATGAAGTAATAGTATCAAACAATGTATTTAAAAATAACTATGCTGACATAGGCGGTGGGTTATTCCTAAGTAGTACACAGACAGTTTCTATGGATAATAATAAATTTTTGGGGAATATGGCATATTATGGTTCTGCAATATATCAAATAGATAGTTCTACACAAAATATTGGAAAGAAAAAAATATCAAGTAATTCATTTATAAAAAATGGATATGCAGATACTAAGGGAACTTATTATTTACAAAATGTTTCAACGAAAGATAATCTCTCAGTTGATTTTACAGATATAACTGCAACTGAAAATATAGGAAATGGTAGTTTCTTATATGCTGATTATGTATCAGCAAAGGTACCAATAGTATTTGATGGTGTAAATACATTTGAGAGAAATACAGGAGGTCCTGTCATACACTCTACAACTGAATCAAATAGACGAGAGCATAACCCTACAATATACTTACTTGGAGAAAACTATATAAGATATAATACTGTTGGAAATCTATATGCAGTATATACAGGGAGTAGGCAAACTAATTTTGCAATAGCAGGTGTCATAGATGTTAGGTTTAATAAAGATATAGAAAATAGAGATGCAAATTTTGGTATGATGAGTTCTACTAATTGCAATTTATTACAATCTATAGATAATTTACCATTTACTTTGGGTAGAGATGGAAATGGCAAAATACTTGCTACAAAATCTTATATAGGATTTACAAAAGAGAAGAGCACAAGTAATGTTGATAATGAGATAACTCTCTTTAAGTGGAATAAAGATACAATAGAAGATTTTGGAATACCATATTTAATGTCACAAGAACACTTCTTCCTTGATGATAGACAAGAAAATAAGAGCTTTGTAGTATATAAAGCAGAGGATGATTATTTGACAATTGGTTATGAAAGAAATGCAAGAAAGGTAGTTGCGAACTCGAGTGAAAAATTAGTTTCAGAACAATTTGTATATGTAAAATATGGGGTTTCTGCTTATCTTGACAACTTTGGTGAGCCAAAGAAAGATGTAGGATATGAAGACTACACATATAAAGGATGGATTACTGAGAGAGATGATGAAACATTTGTAGTTTGGGATTTCTATGAGGACAAATTTAAAAATATAAAAGGTAAAAACCAATCAGTTGATGCAATATGGGCTACTAATCATGGGCATAAAGTATGCAATACAAAATCAAATGAGACTTGTATAGGACATCCAGAGCATGGGAGTGCTGATGAGTGGATAATAGCATTCAATAATAGATTCTTTAATACAAATATGACTTGGAAGTATATGCTTACAGCAGACATTGTTATGGAAGAAGTAATAACTGAACCAAAAGCTGGATATGCTATATGTTTAAATGGTCACACGATGACTAAGTTATCAAAAAATAAACTTGTAAACATCACAAGTGATGATGGTTCATTTAGCATAGTGAATTGTCAAGATGAGGGCGGACTCATTGCTTCTGATGTAGATTCAAATGGAAATTTTGTAAAATCTGATGCACAATTCATATATGCAAAGGGAGAGACAACAAGTGATACAAAAACTTTGGATGTAAATATTTATAATGTTAAAATCTCATACGAGGGTTCGAGATTTATGGATAGTGGGGCTTTGGTGTCAGTAGAAAATGTAAATCTTGCAATAGATGGATTAGAACTTTTAGATAGCTGTGATGTGTCATCAAGTTTGATTTATGCAAAAGATTCAAGAGTTGATACTCTAAATAGAATTAATATGAAAGATAAACAACTTGATATCTATAATAATTCAAGTATTGTATATCTTGATAATTGTTATAGTAATAATCAATATGAGTATGATGGTGAGACATATACAGGACTTATGTTGGTTGATAATGATATAAAAAATGTTGATATAAAGAGAGAAAAGGCATTCTATTATATTAATAATTTTACAGGAGACATAAATGTGCTTGGTAGTTCTATTGATGGTATAAAAAATGCAAATGGGCAAGGTTCAGTATTTAATATAAAAAATGCAACTGGAAATATAAATTTTGCATCAACTAATATAGCAAGAAATGAAGGTGCAAATGGTTCAGTAGTATACTTGGATTATCAAAACACTGACACATCATCAAAGTTTACTATAAATATGAAAAATAGCATATTTGAATCAAATATTTCTAATAATGGAGCAGCAGTTATCAATGCAGATTTGACAAATACTGCAGCTAATTATAGTTTAGTAGTAAATGTGCTTGATGAAGTTAAGATTATGAATAATGAATCACTAGCAGGTAATGGTGGTGCTATCAATATAAGTAGTGGAGAAGATAGAGTTACAAAGAGTGAGTTTAATGTTATAGGGAAAAATGTAATATTCAGTGGGAATAGTTCAAATGGTAAAGGTGGATTTGCATATTTGACAGATATAGTATATGTAGAGAGCGAAAATGTTTTGATGGATGCAAATGTATCAAAAGCAGAAGGTGGTGCACTATACCTAAATAGAGTGAGATCTACACATAGAGGATATTATAGAAATAATAAATCATATGGAGAGGGTGCTGCTATTTATGTAGAAGGTGCAAGAGTTGAAGATGATAGAGAGCAGTATAGAGATATAATTACATTTGGTAAGAGTGATGATAGTAGAGTATCAGATGATAATGATTATTTCTTCTATGCTTATAATAATCTAAGTACTCATAAGAACTATGCAAAGCACGGGGTAATAACTATAGGTGCATATGCCAATATGTATTTTTCTGGTAGAATTATTATGAGAGGTGCAAAATTTGATAGTGATAGTATAGATGTGCCAGATGCTATAGATAATATATCTGCATTTGAAAGTTTTGATGATGTAAGTAATTCAAGAAATGATTTTGTTGTGCTCTACTTAAAGACAGATAATACTACTGGCAAGGGTGCGAAGTTTGGATATGATGATGCAAAAGTTGAGAGAAAAATAACTGAACTTTTTGATTATGAAAAATCAAGAATTCATGCTACATCTGATTATTATGATGAAAAAGTTATAACTAACTATACTATGCAGGCAGAATATCCATGTAATGAGAGATTCTTCCCAGACCAAAAAGAAAAAGTGAATATGCAGACAGGATTAAAAGAGCCTAATAATGTCTACTTCACAGGGACAAATAGAGAAGCGATAATCCATGTAGGTGTGCAATCAAGACCAGTTTATTTTGTGCTTGATGGAGGTAAGCCTGTAGATAGTTATGGGCATACTGCAATTAACCCAGATAAGATTGGTGCGAGTGGTGGAGTAAAACTACCAAAGGCTGATGAAATCCCAGAAGTTGAGAGAGAAGGTTATACATTTAAAGGTTGGGTGACAAATGTATATAAAGAAGAAGCTCCTTTCTTTACTATGAAGTCATTTAATCCAGATGAAGATATGATTTATGTAGAATCTGATAAAGAATATTTAAATATATATGCAGTATGGGAAAATAATACTACAAATAGAATAGAAGTAAATTATTTTGAGCAACTCTACTATGATGGAGATAACAATGGATTTGAGCTTATGAAGGATATATATGACTATTCTGTATTTACTGAAGTTAACGAAAATAATGATAATGGTGAGTCATATGCGAGAAGAGTAGGGACAAAGATGGATCAAATCGCTCTATATCTCTGCACTCAAGAGATTACTGCAACAAAACTTTATATGGGAGGGCACACAATAACAAGAACAGTTCCTGATGCTAAGTTGTTTGTTGGAGACTCTATAGAGATAATTGGTAGTGAGGAAGAAGAGATAGGTAAATTGCTTTATGAAAATACGGCTAATCCATTATATAAAGAGACATTTATAAGTGCAAAAACTATTTCATTAAAAAATGTTTCAATTGAAGGATTTAGTATTGATTTGAATGCTACAAAATATGAAAAAGCATTTATTGAAGCAACTGAAAAAATGGAAGTTAATACTGTGACATTCCAAAATAACCAAGATATAAGGATAGATTTGACTGTAAACGAAGACAGCACATTTAACGATATCAAGTTTATACAAAATAAATCAGCTGCTATTCCTACAAATGTAGTAACAGGAAATAGTAGTTTAATAAATATAATTTCTATAGATGGTGGAGAGGTGCAGTTTGATGGATTTGAATTTAAAAACAATATAATAGATGCACTTGTCTATGTGGGCAAATCAAATGCTGATGGCATAACTATGATAAATGGTGAGATTTCAAATAATAAGCCATTTAACGAAACTGCTACTTCATATGGAATATATGTAAATGACAGTAAAATTTTAACTCTCGATAATGTAAGCATTAATTCAAATAGTAATTTTAGAGATTTGATTGTGGTAGATTCTGCTACATTAAAAGCAGTTAATACTGAGATAAGTTCAAATAAGATGATAAGTAAAACTTTGATATCAATGCTTAATCAAAATAACGAACAGAATGCAAAAGCTTTTGAATTTAGAGATGTAAAAATACTTGAAAATGAAATATATGATGATCAATCAGTAGGTGTCTTGATAAAAGTAACATATAGAAATGGTAGTGATAATTCTATATTAGAAAATGTCAATATTTCAAGTAATGTATCGCAGGGAGCAATTAAATTTGTAGATAGTAATGGCGATTTGAGTAAGCCACAAATTGATTTGGGTGAAAACATTTACATCTATGAGAATAGAAATACAAGTAGAGATAATACAAACTTGATGATGAAATCATTTACAGATGGAAATTATGTGAATTTTATAGAAGGAAAAGTTTTGGCATCAACTTCTGTGATAGGAGTAAATGTAGAAAATATAACAGAACATATTGGAGAAGTTATAACAACTATGTGGAAAGATGCAGTGCATCTACCAGACAGGACAACTTATAATACAGTGTTCTTATTGGATGTAGCAGATGGTTGTGTATTATACAAAGATGGTAATAACATAAAAATTGCAAAAACTAATGAAAATTATTTGACTGTTGTATTTGATTTGATGGATGAAAAAGTTAAAAAAGTAATCGCAAATCAAAGAGTGGCAGAGGGAACAGTTGTAGATTTAATGGCAGACCCTATAAGTAATGCAGGACATAGCTTCCTTGGCTGGTATTATGACAAAAATTTTGATACAAAATATGAGTTTGGTGATAATAGTAGCACAGTGGCAGATAGTGAGCATACAACTATATATGCTCTATGGGATAGAGAAGTTGAGATAACAGTAGATGCAAATAATGGTGGCTATTCTGCATCAGATAGGAGAGTGGCTCTTGCACCTGTTGAAGCTCCTACAACTTTCACATATACAACAAAGATGGGAAGTCCATTAAGTAAAGATGTTGATGGAAATAATGTATCAGAACACATATTTAGAAGAGAGGGATTATATCCATCAGGTCTATATACACAAAATGGATTTAATCAAGGTAAAAATGATAAGTCATGGGGAGAAGAATGGGATTTCAATGAGACAAAAGCAGGAAAAAATACTACTCTCTATGTAAAGTGGCTTGGTGCAACTATATCTATAGCATTTAAACCTGATTGGATAGGAGGAGAGCCTGCTACCTTTGTATCAGGTAGTGATAAGATAGTGTCTCACTATGACTCAATTTTAACAGAAGATTTACCAGTAGTAGAAAAAACAGGATATACATTTAAGGGTTGGTACACAAGCACGACTTCTATGGTTTCAACTACACAACTTACTAATCGTATGGCTATAACATATAGAGATGATACAAATGCTTATGCAAATTGGGTACCAGCAAAATATGTAGTTTCATTTACTGCAGAAAAGATGAATGATAATAGCAAGATGTCAAGTCAGGTAATGGAATATGGTAAAAAGACTGCATTAAAGGCAAATGAACTTAAATATACAGGAAATAGATTAAAGTATTGGGCAAGATATGATAATTCAGGGAATATAATAGCAACATATAGTGATTGTGAAGAAGTTATCAATTTGTCAACAAGTGAAGAAGTTGTCCTATATGCTATATGGGAGGCTGATAAGTTTGAGATATCACTTAACCTAAATGATACAGTGGGTTCTACTCGTGCTACTATATCAACTACTTCTGTATATGTTGAATATGGAAAAGAGGTAGGAGATATACCAGAACCTACAAGAAAGGGATGGACATTTGACGGATGGTATAAGACAAATAAATTCTTGGAGACAGATATAGTAGAAAGTAGCACTACATATGATTGGACTGGGCTTATTAAACTTGGTGCAGTACAAAATTCTACTCTATATGCTAAGTGGTTAAGAAATGCATACAAAGTATCATTTGATCCTAATTTAGATGGTGTAGATGGTATAATGGAAGATTTAAATGCAGAGTTTGACAAAAAAGTAACAATACCAAAGAATTTATATAAGGCAAATGGTTATACATATTTGGGATTAGAGTCAAAAGTAAAAGTTTTGGTTAACGGTGTAGAAGAAGAAAAAGTATATACATATAACAACACTGCAAAAATTACGATAGACCAATATGATAACTTTGGATATATAGATGGTATAGAAGATGGACAAACTATTACATTAAAAGCAACTTGGCAAGAACACCAGTATGAAGTAGAGTATAATGCTAATTTGCCAGAAGGCTCTGTAATATTAAATGGAGTTAGTGAAATCGCAACTGCAAGTCATATGTATTCAGAAAATTGGACTTTGGCAACAGATATACCAACTATATATGAAATAGATGGTTATGAGTTTGTAGGGTTTACTGATACACAGGATGGCAGAAATCCAAAAGTAGAGTTTGGCTATGACAATACAAAAGCTCCTGCAAGTTATGGTGCTACTACAAATAATGGTAAATATGTTCTCTATGCACAGTGGATAAAGAATCCTTACTATATTGATTTCTTGCCAGGTGGAGAAGAAGTTACAGAAAATGATTATAAAGTGCAAGGAACAATGAGTAGACAAAAACTTGAAGTTGATAAAGCAGCTAATTTACAAAATGTCAATACATCAGGAAATGGTTTTACATTTAAGGGACATAAATTTGCATATTGGGAAGATATGGAGACTCATGCTACTTATTCAAATGCAGAAGAAGTTGTAAATGTTAGAACTGAAAAAGATGCTGTAGCACAATTTAAGGCTATATGGACTGAATATACATATAGTATAGATTATGATTACAACCCACCTACAACAGGAGCAGAGGATGGCAATATTGTAGTAGGAGAAAAGGCAACTTTTAGTGAGATAGGATATGGAGAAAGTATAAATATAGGTACTGCCGATGCAAGTATTAAGGGTTATGAATTTGATAGTTTCATTACTCCTGATAAAAAGACAGTTATATATGAAAATGATGAAATAAAAAGGCTTGCTGGTGTAAGCGGAAGTGGAGATGTTGTAACTCTCAAATATAGATGGAAGAATAAAACTTATAAAGTTAGATTTGATAAGAACTTGCAGGGAAGTTCACAAGGTGTCAATGAGAGCACTTGGGTAGATACAAAAGTATATACATATGACAAAACTTTCCAAAAAGGAGATACAAGTGATAGTGGAGTAAAAGGATTACCAAATACTGTAGTTAGACCAGGATTCAAATTTGGTGGATGGACTATTGAACCAAAGACTCCAACAGATGTGCTTACTTCTACTGATTATGTAAAAAATACTTTCTTATTTAGATATTCAGAAGTTGTAGAAGGTGATGATATAGTTTTAGTTCTCTATGCACATTGGAAACCTCTTGCATACACTGTGACTTTAAATGCAAATTCGATTGTAGGTGCAGCAGGACAGCAAGATGGTAGCTTTAAAGATTTGGGTGCGATAATCACAAATAATATGAAACTAAGCAGCAAGCAATTTGACCAACCAATTGGTGCACTTGCTACCCCAAATCTTGCTGGATATAAATTTACACACTATACAAAAGATATAGAGGGGAATGGGGACATAGTTAATCCTGACACATTGATTTGGCCTGATGGTACAAATACGAGACATACAATTTATGCTCAATATGAGCCAATAACTTATTCAATAAAATTTGAGAAAGGTAGTAATGAAGTAGAAGGAGAAGTAGGAGATATACAAAATATCAAATACGGCGATACTATTACACTACCCAATATAACAGAGACAGAAACAGGAACTACATACAAGAGAAGAGGATGGACATTTGCAGGTTGGTCTTATAAAGATAAACCAAGACAATATAACAAGAACTCAAATATACAAGACCATTATGAAAATAATGCACAGATTTCAAATATTGCAGAAATTGATGGAAAAGAAGTTGTTTTAGTAGCCGAATGGACTGCACATAAGTATACAATAGTATTTGATGGAAATGCTCCAGTGTCTGCATCTGGTGAAGAAAATAAATTGGTAGGCAATATGACTAATCAAGATATGACATATGGAGTGGAAAAACCACTTTCATCAAATAAGTTTAGTATAGCAGGATGGACTTTTAATGGATGGAATACAGAAAGCGATGGATCAGGCGAACACTATGATGATGGATATGGAGTCCTATTCCTTGGTGGTGATGGCTATGGTGAAGCTGCTGATAATGAGATAGTGACATTATATGCAGAATGGGTATCAAATGAATACACAATAAATTATAATCTAAATGATAGCACAACTGGAATGGGAACAACTCAAGCAAGGCTCATAAGAATATATCCTAATGGAAATAGGTTAGGAGTGAATAGTGCAAACTTTACAACGAAGTTTGATAAAGAATTTGATTTAGATGTATTAAATGAATATACAGCAGAAAGAGACGGATATGATTTCATAGGATGGGGATTAACAAAAGATGTGTTATTTGATGAGAGAGAGAATAGTATAATAGATGGAAATGCAGTGTATAGAACTGTTGGGGATGGAAGTGTATATGCTATGTGGAAAAATAAAAAATACACTGTGTCATTTGAAGTAAGGACAAGGAATTTTAGAGAGACAGACCAAGTTCCTAATATTCCTCCAAAGGATGTATGGTTTGATTTACCTTATGGAAAAGTAGAAGGAATCAGTGCATCAACTGATTTGCCAATACCAGAAATTGCAAATTATCAATTTGGTAGTTGGACACTTGATAGTTGGGATCAAGCTTTATATCCTACACCACCTGAAAATGTAAAAGTTTCAAATGATGCACCTCTATATAATTTAACAGAAGATTCGACATTGAAAGCTTGGTGGCAAGGTTCAGTAAATAAAGTTACACTTAATGCAAATGGTGGAAAGATATATGATAGAGATGATACTAAGACTATGGTTGATAGTATAGAAACAAAAGCTATGCTCAATATGGAATTAAATTCTACTGGATATATACCAAATAGTGCTCTCTCTATAAGATTGGCAGATGGTTTGCATTATGAAGTAGAGAGAATGGGTTATACTTTTGATGGCTGGTATACAAATGATACTGATGATGGTAAATATGTAGATGAAAATAATGAGCCAATAAAAGTAACTGGTGGAACGAAGTATTGGACTGATGAATTTGATGTAACATTATATGCAAAGTGGACTGAGGTAGAGTTTACATTTAATTATAATACAAACTTACCAACTGGTAGAACTGCAGCAGACCTCACTTGGGAAAAGAATGCGGACTTGACAGAATTTAAATTTGGTATCACTTATAATAACGGAGAGTTACCAATTCCTAAATTATCAGGATATACTTTCAATGGATGGAATACTGTAAAAGAAGGAAATAGTGGAAGATTTTTAGAAGCAACTGGATGGAGTTTGGAAAGTGATGCAGATTGGAATAGATTGTTGCAATCAAATATGAAATATACTATATATGCAAGATGGGAAGCAAGAAATATACAGATTACTTGGGATTCTAATAAAGCAAGTGGCTCAACTACACCAGTTATCACAGGTGCTACTGGCGAAACTATGACGAGAGATTATAGATATGGGGCTTCTATAGGCAATACTCCTACAGTTAAAAGGGAGGGTTATACTTTTGATGGTTGGTATCTAATAAAGGGAACAGAAGCATCAGAACATAATTATGATAATACGAGTTGGATAAATAAAATTTCAGATAATGCAATTGCTAACTTTAATGTGGATCAAATAACTGCATATGCAAAATGGATTCCTGATGAGATAACTGTTAGATTTAATGGAAACGATTCGACTTCATCAACAAAAGCAGTTTTAAGTTATGCAACAAAGAAGATAATGTTTGATGATAAAGTGAGTGAACAAAGGGCAAGAGGTTTCATAAAATCAGGGGTTCCTACACAACAAATTTTGGCAGGTTTACCAACAGCTACAAAAGAAGGATATGAATTTGTCGGTTGGTTTGAAAATGCAAATGGAACTGGATTAGAGATTAATAATGATTCTATATTTACTCTAACAGGTGGAAGAGAAAAAGTAGTAAATCTATATGCAAAGTGGCAAGCTAAAGAATATCAATTAATTTATCATAAAAATGATGATATCCCAGATAATGGCTCAACATCTGCTAATGGAAATACAGATGATATGTCTATTGCATATGACAGCACAATAACAGGTTTACCAACCCTAACAAGAGATGGTTATGAATTTAGAGGTTGGTGGACTAAAAATGGTTGGAATAATGGAAATGTTGATGCAGGAGATTGGGGTATAAAATTAGCCGATAATTCTAAATTCACAAAGGCAGGACTTGGAATAGAGCTTAATGATAGTGGATTAGATATTTATGCAAAATGGGATAGAAAAGAAATATCAATTGTTTATCAAGGTAATGCAAATGGAGATACTATAACATTTAATAATGGAGTGCTTGACACAAAAGCAGTTAACTATGAAGATAAAGGATATTTTGATTTAAAATTAACTCAAAATAAAAATTTGACTACAAAACTCCCAATAACTCCATCAAGAAATGGCTGGATTTTTGAGGGATGGACTTTGGAAAATGGAGAGGATATAGATATTAATAATTATACAATTGGTTCTATAACAGGTAATAGTTTGGTATTATCTGCAAAGTGGAGTGCAAAAGAATATGAATTAGTATTTGATGTAAATTATGTAGATGCTATGAAACCAGTAAATAGAACTGATGCAAGACAGGGCAATTTGCCACACTCAGCGGAAGCAGGAGAGGTGGATGAACCAACTGTGACAAATACAAACGGATATACAATTTCACAAGGTAGACAATTTGAGAATTATAATTCAGTTGAGGCAAAAATTGTATCAAAGAATCCAAACTTCCAAGACCAAGAGGGTTATAGGTTTGTAGGATGGTCTGTAAAGAAAAATGGCTCAGATGATTTGGTAGGAAGTTCTGTAGTATTTAATGATGAAGTATATGCTAAATCTGATAATATAGATGAGAAAAATAATAAATTAACTCTATATGCTCAATGGGAACAAAAGGAATATAATATTTCATTTAATAAAAATATTGAGGTTAATGGAATAACAGTAACTACTGAAACTATGGATGACATAACAGGAGTTAAATATAATGAGTTAAAAACTCTGCCAAGTAATGCATTTAGTCAATCAGGATTTGAATTTGTAGGTTGGGATACAGAACAAATTAGAAATTACAACAATCCAACTCCTAAGTATTTGGCAAATATTAATGGCACAATTATAAAGCCACAAGTATCAAGACTTGGTGTTAGTGGAACTATAACTCTTTATGCAGTGTGGAGAGTAAAAACATATAATATCACTTATGTAAACGAGTCATTAAAGACAGGCAATAGGTCAAATATGAATATGAGTGTAAATACAGAATTGCCTACTTGGTATAACATAACAGGACAGAGAGATAGAGACAAGAATATACAGACACCAATTAGACAGGGTTATGAATTCTTGTGGTGGAAACTTCCAAATGGTGCTACTACTTCACAAGTCCAAATAAGAGCAGGTGAAGTGATAGATTCAACAGGAGATGTGACACTAGCAGCTGTATGGAATGCAAACTCTTATGACATTACTTTTGTAGGAAATGGTGGTGTAGGACCAAATGGTGAGACTTCATTTGACTCAGAACTTGTGACTGATGAGAATTATTCTATACCAGATTTTGGATTTAAGAGAGAAAATATGATTCTTTCTCATTGGAATACAGACCCTAATGGGAATGGAAAGAGCTTAACTGTTAGACAGACTATAAGTATAAAAACTTTCTTTGCAAATGCAGATGATTATGAGCCACAAACATTATATGCAATATGGTCTAATTCTACTTCTGGAAGGTCAGTATCGTCAGGCGGTGGTAGAGGCGGAAGCGGCGGCGGTGGCGGCGGTGGAGGTGGCGGTGGTGCCAGCATCGCAGCCAGCACAAATGGTGTAGGATTTAATGCAACGACTCTCACACAAAGTGGAGGATTGACACAAGATGCAAGTGGAGCAGCAGCAGGCAACTGGAATTATGACCCAACTACAAATAGATGGACTTATACATTAAGTAGTGGTGATGTATCAAATTCTGCTATGGGTTCTGTAGTAGGTAGTATTGCCGCTAATGGATGGTATAAGATACCAGCAGGAAACGGATGGTATGGTTGGTATTCATTTGATAACACTGGAAATATGAGAACAGGATTATACACAGATACAACAGGCAATACTTATTATCTAAATACAACTGGTGTCACAATGGGACAAAGAGTTACTGGTTGGGTTTCAATAACAGGGAAAGAATATTATTTTGATTTAGCAACTGGTGCATTGAAAAAAGGTAGTGTAACTCCTGATGGCTATATAACAGATGCAACTGGTGCTAAAGCGGGAATAGCAGATTATAACCAAAGAGTAACTGCTGGTGTGAGCACACAAGACTATAAAGGAAGAGCAGTTGAAGGTGTATGGAATTACGATCAAGGTTCTAACTCTTGGAATTTACAACTTACAAACGTTGACTCTAATCAAAGTTATGCTGCAAGAAATGAGTGGATAAATATAATGTATAACGGACAGAGACAGTCATACAGATTTAATGAATATGGTGTAATGCAGACTGGTTTAATCACTGACACAGATGGAAATGTTTATTATTTAGATGAGTCAAATACAAAAGGTAGAGGTGCTATGAAATCAGGTGTAGTAAGTATAGGTGGAGTGTCATACTACTTTAATCAACAAAATACAGCAGCACTTCCATATGGAGCACTTGCAAGAAATGCAACTTTACCAGATGGTAGACATACAGATGCAACAGGGAGAATTATAGATTAAGTAATTATTTGATATAGTAATTAAAAAGTATTTTTAAAAAATCGGCATATTGTAAGTTGCAATTGTGCCGATTTTTATTTTTAAACTCTAAAATTTTCAGTGGTTGCCTTAATTTATTAAATTATATATTTTTTAGTTGTCAATATTTTAAGTTTTTGTTATAATGTTTAATTATGTGTGGGAAATTAATAATTATTTCTGGTTTTTCTGGTTCTGGAAAAGGGACTATCGTAAAAGAAATTTTTAAAAGGTCTAATGATTTTTGTTTATCAATATCTGCTACAACTCGTTCTATGAGAAAAGGTGAAAGAGAAGGGGTTAGTTATTTTTTTGTGACAAAAGATAAATTTGAAGAAATGATAAAAAACAATGAATTATTGGAATTCGCAAAATATATTGATAATTATTATGGAACACCAAAAAAATATGTTTTAGATAGATTAAATGAAGGTAAAAATGTTATACTTGAAATAGAAATACAAGGAGCTCTTCAAATCAAAAAAATTTGTAAAGATTCAATTTTGATTTTTATTATACCACCTAATGCAAAATCACTATATGATAGACTTAAGAAAAGAGGAACTGAGACTGATGAAATGATAGAGAGCAGATTAAAGAAGGCAATAGTTGAGGCAGAAGATATAAAAAATTATGACTATGTTTTGGTAAATGATAATATTGATAATGTGATTAATGACTTTTTTAAGATATTAAGTGATGAGTATAAAAATGCCATAGATGTTGATGTGATTATAAATAAAATTTTATCTGATATAAAAAATAATTATTATTAATTTTTGTTATGTTAAACCCGTAGGGGCGAACCTTTGGGAGCCCGCAGCAAGACAGTAGAGTTAGCCGTAGGGGCGAAATGGAATTGTAGGGGCGAAGCACCGCGAGCCCGAAGCAAGACAGTAGAGTTAACCATAGGGGCGAAATGGAATTGTAGGGGCGAAGCATCGCGAGCCCGAAGCAAGACAGTAGCGATAACCGTAGTGGCCGTAGGGGCGAACCATTGGGAGCCCTAAACGAGCCCGCTAGTTAAAGATACGACCATTAATCGTAGAGATGAAGTGCCCTGAGTTATATATTTATTTCAAAAATTATTTAAAATATTACAAAATATGCTATAATAAATATATGAAACTAAAAAGAAGATTGACTGAAAAAGAGAGAATTGAAAAATTAAATAAAATAATTAAATCATCAATCCCATTAAAGAATGATGTATTTATGATATTTGCAAGGAATAAAAAATTTTGTGAAGAATTTTTGAGAGTAATATTAGGAGATAAAAAACTAAAAGTTCTTGAAAATAGAATTCAAAAAGTAATACCAAGCATAGCAAATAAAAATGTAGTTTTAGATATGTTATGTGAGATAAGTGGCAAAAAGATAGTAAATGTAGAGATACAACTTGTAAAAGAAAAACATCATGCCAAAAGAATATTTACATATGCATCAAAAATAAGAAGTTATGAGATAGAAAAGGGAATAAAGTATGGTGATGTAAAAGATATTATAATAATATATTTAACGATTGATGATATATTTAAATTAGGAAGCACAGTATATGAAGTAGAAATGAATATAGTGTCAGACCAAGGGAAAGAAGTAGATAAATGGGATGCTGGATTAACTGTATATTATGTAAATACAAAAGGATTAACAAACAAAAATATAAATGAATATTTAAAATTATTAACAGATACAAAAACATTAAATAAAAATTTTAAAATAACAAATAGAATAAAAACAGAGTTATATAGTAAAGGAGGGGTGGTTATGAGTAAAGAGATGATGGAAGTATTAGAAGATGTAAGAGAGGAATGGTTAGAAAAAGGGATTGAAAAAGGGATTGAAAGAGGTATATTAAATATTTTAATTAGACAATATAATGATAAAAAAATATCTGCAAGTGATGCTGCAAAATATTTAAATATTAAAGAAAATGAGTTTTTAAAATTAGTTAAATAAATTTTTAAAAATTATATTAATAAATAAAAGGAGTAAAATATGTTTGATGTAACAACAACAGATTTAATGGATGTAGTAAATGGGGAGAGAGATGATAATAATAAATTAAGTAAATTTTCAGTCATAGTTGCAATTGCTAAAAGGGCAAGACAATTGGTTGAAAACCAAGATGAGAGAATACTTACTGATAACCCTGTAACGATAGCAGTAGATGAATTCATTGATAAAGAAGTAAACATAGTCTCAAATAAGGGATAATATGAAAATTTATTTTATATCCTTAGGTTGTGACAAAAATAAAGTCGATTCTGAAAAGATACTCGACTTTTTTATTAGAAAATTTAATGCTAAAATTACTTATGAAATTGAAAAAGCTGATGTGTGTTTCATTAATTCTTGTGCTTTTATATCTGATGCAAAAAAAGAAACAATAGATGTAATAAAAGAGATTTTTGAAAAAAAGAAAAAAAATGCAAAAGTAGTCCTGCTTGGATGTCTCGCAAAAGAATATAAAATCAATAAAAATTTTACTCATATAGATTTAGATAAATATGTAGATGAAATCATGCCAGTTGATAAGTATTTAAATGAGTTAAATGAATTAACAAATAGAATTAATGATGTTAGATTTTTTTCAAAATCTATAAAAATATCTGATGGCTGTAATAAAAATTGTACTTATTGTATTATTCCAAAATTAAGAGGCAAATTTACAAGTAATACTTTTGATAATATTTATATGGAAGCAATTAATCTTGCAAAATCTGGGGCTGTTGAATTAAATATTGTAGGTCAAGATGTTTTGAATTATGGAGTAGATATTTATAAAAAAAATAAAATTGTAGATTTATTAAATCTATTATCAGAGATAAAAGGGATAAAGTGGATAAGATTACTTTATTGCTATCCAGAAGAAATCACAGATGATTTAATAAGTTTAATTAAAAATAATAAAAAAATACTTCACTATATAGATATGCCAATACAACACATTGATAATGACATTTTAAAATCAATGAATAGAGCGACAAATGAAATAAATATTAGAGAAAAAATAAAAAAATTGAGAAGTGAAATTAATGATATAATAATAAGGACTACTTTTATGGTAGGATTTCCAAATGAGACTGATACAAAATTTAATAAATTATTAGATTTTATATCTGATATCAAATTTGACAAAGTAGGTTGTTTTAAATATAGTAGGGAAGTTTTATCTGATTCTTATTATTTTGAAAATCAAATTGATGAAGAGACAAAAGAATTTAGAAAAAAACAATTACTAGATTTACAAAAAGAAATAGTTATATCAAAAAATGAATCAAAAATTAATAAAGTTTATGATGTTTTGATAGAAGGTTATGATAGAGAAAAAAAATGTTATATTGGTAGAAATTATGAAAATGCTTATGATATAGATGATTTAATCTATATAAAAACAAAAAGAAATTTATTGTCTGGTAGTATAGAGAAAATAAAAATTGTAGATTTTAAAGATTATGATTTAATAGGTGAGATTTATGAAAATTAATATAGCAAATAAACTAACAATTTTTAGGATTTTATTAATACCTCTATTCATTTTATTTTTTATGATGAGCAAAAAATATCAAATTGGGATGGATAATCGTATTTTTTTTAGAAATATTTCTGGAGTGATTTTTATTATAGCATCACTTACTGATACACTTGATGGGTTTATAGCAAGAAAATATAATATGATTACTAATTTTGGTAAATTAATGGATCCTCTTGCAGATAAAATGTTAGTTTTATCTGCTATCATTTTAATATGCAGTTATGATTTGTCAATAAATTCAATATGGGTTGTAATAATTGTTTTAAGAGAAATTATCATATCTTCTATTAGATTAGTTGCTATGGAAAGGGGAGTTTTGATATATGCTTCAAAATATGGGAAATATAAAACGGCATTTCAGATGATAGCAATTACATTATTTATTTTTAATTTTCATTTAATTGATACTCATTTTTATTATTTTACATATACAATTTTTTATATATCAGAATTTTTGGTAATAATATCTTTATTTGATTATATTATAAAAAATAAAAAAGTGATATTAGAAGGTATAAATGAATAGTGAAATTGCCATTAAAAATTTAATTAATAAAAATATAACTATATCTACGGCAGAGTCAGCAACTGCAGGCGGTATAGTTAGTAGAATAGGTGATGTGGCAGGGGCATCAAATATATTAAAAGAATCTTTTGTTACATATTCTAATGAAGCAAAAATTAGAATTTTATCAGTTAATGAAGATACAATAAATAAATATGGTGTCGTATCAAAAGAAGTCGCTATAGAAATGGTTAAAGGGTTATATAATATAACACACTCTGATTTATGCATTTCTATCACAGGAAGTTTTGGACCTACTACTTATAACAATACAGAAGTTGGAGATGTCTATATTGGAATGTATTATAACAATAAATTAGATGTGCATTTTGAAAATTTTATTGGAGATAGACTTTTAATTAAAGAAAAAACTATAAATAGAGTATTTGAATTAATTGCTGATTTGATAGGTTTAGATTATGAATAGTATTTTGTATATAATTTTAATATTATTCTTTATTATTTTTATACTTTTTATTTGCCCTATAAAGTATTATTTTTTAATAAATACGATAGATAAAAAATTTTATATAAATGTGTCTTATTTATTTATTTTATTTAATTTAGATAAAAATGAAAAATATTTAAAATTGTTTTGTTTTAAAATAAATTTAAATCATAAAAATAAAAAAAATATGACAGAAAGTATTGATACAAAAAATAATGAAGAAAATAGTATTAAGGAATTAATAGATTTAGAGAATAAAAATCATAGTCATAGTAATATTTTAACTGATTATAAAAATTTTAAAAAAGTAAAAAATAAGGAAATTAAGAATAAAAAAAATAGAATAAATCCAATAAAAAAAATTAAAAATTTTTTTAGTTATTATATCGAATTTTTTAAAACTTTAAGAAATTTAATTAAATATATATTTAAATATTTTAAATTTGATGAGTTCTCACTATATGGAACTATTGGGATGGGAAATCCATTTTTAATAGGTAGCTTACTTGGATTTCTTGGATTATTTTATAGAAGATTTGGAGATAAAATAAAAATAGAACCTGTGTTTAATAAAAATGTTTTGGATGTAAATTTAAAGGTGACTGGAAAAGTTTTATTGATGTTTGTGCTGGTGCTTTTAGTGAAGGTAATAATCAATAGAGAGAATATTAAATTGCTTTTTTATAAAAAGTAATATGATATAGTATAATTTAAGTTGACATATTT